>JAQWAS010000002.1:78888-123315 GCA_028707495.1 Patescibacteria group bacterium | reverse complement strand
CTAAGGTAAAATGTTTGTAGGGCATATTGTTTATCAAGTTAATTATTGATTGCTCAATAATCATTTTACTTGAAAACGTGTGCCCCTTTAAGTTGTCTTGATGTTTCACTTCGGAGTAGAATGCACCTATTTTTGCTTGACATTTTAAATTATTTATGATATCATAAATTAAAGTAAATAAAAATGTTCTTTTAAAAGGAGGCCAAAATTGGCTAAACAAAAGAGGACAAAAATTCCGTATGTAGTTGTTTATGGAGACTGGACAAATAGGATTGTTTTTAGAAAAAACGGTAAACCAGTAATATTTCGTTGTTGTACCGAGTGGAAAGCCAGAAAAATGGCAGAAAAACGTATGGGTATGTATCTACCGGCAGAAAAATATTGGTTTATTCCAGTTTGGGAATGGCAAAAAAATATAAAGCCAAAAGAAAAAAAGTTAGAGGCGCCAAAACCGTCATCAACACCATCAACGTCTCTAAAAGAACGGAGAAGGAAATGCATGGCCGAAGAGCCATCACTTTTCGACTAGGACTCGTAGAACGCGAGTCCTTTTTTATTTTTTTAAATTACACTTTATTATATTTTACTGTTCTTGACAAGAATTTTAATTTATGCTAAGATGTAGATAGTAAATTAAAAAATTAATCTGCACATAGTTGTCTACTAGTGACAAACACGAAACAACCCTCCTTAGTTTCGTTAGTAGTCGTAAGATAAGGTGATTTAGATTATTCTAGATTTCCTTGCGCTAGTGGACAGCTACGTGTAGATTAAAATAAAAAAAATTAAAAGAGGAGCAAGAATGAGAAATTGGATGTTCATTACAATTATTATGTTGGGTTCCGTGTTTGGAGCTAAGCCAGTTTTCGAGATTAATACCGAAACTGGCAAAAACATTCTCGACATTTACAACGTTCGAATGAAATTCGAGCGAACTGAAGATGAAAATTCTTTATACACCTGTTACCGGGTTCTTCTCGAAAAAAACGTTATAGAACGGCGTTATGTCCGTTTTACTATTGAGAAGAAAACCACCTTCGGTTATACTGAAGAAATTTTACTGGACGTTGAATTGCGCGGAAATTCTCATCAGGCTGATCAGCAAGTTGAAGGTTTTTTCAAGGTTGATCCGGGCACTCGTATTAAAGTTAGCGTAGCTAGTGCGCTTACTGACAGAGAATGGTTGAGAATAGAATCGTCGAGTAACCGAGGTAGGGGAAAAGTTTTTAGACACGAACTACCTGTTGTGGTCTATATCAATGTGGATTAAAAAATACTCTATAAATAGAGGAGGCCTAATCAGTCTCCTTTTTTAATTGAAACTGTTTTTAGTTTCTTCTAGCGTGTGGGTAATTAAAAATTCAACAGCTTGAATCGTTTTATCAAAAGCAGATTGTAAAAGTTTTTTTTCAGCACCATTAAAATTTTGCAAAACAAATTTTTCAGCTGGGATTTTTTCTAATTTATCAGTTTTAATCCCAAGTCTAAAACGAATAAAATTTTGACTATCTAAATATTGAATAATAGATTTAATTCCATTGTGACCAGCTGAGGAAATATTTTGACTAATACGGAGTTGACCTAGTGGGAGATCTAAATCGTCATGGATAATAATAATTTTATCTAAATCTAAATTATGTTTTTGCTGAAAAGATTTAACAGCCATGCCGGAATTATTCATCATGGTTTGAGGTTTTAATAATTCAACTTCTTGATTTTGCAGTTGAAGATGACAATGTTCAGCTTTAAACTTGGCGTTAGTATGCCATTTGTTTCCACCAGCCAAAAGATCAACAACCATAAAACCAACATTGTGACGGGTGTTTTGATATTGACGTCCGGGGTTGCCCAGACCAGCGATTAAAAACATATTATTTATTAACATCTTTAATAATAATTTTGATGGGCGTGCCAGATAAATTAAAATTTTGATAAAGTTTTTTTTCAATAATATTTAAGACAGCTGGTGCTAAATTTTTTTGACGAGAGACATATAAATTAAAATGTGGTGGATTGGTTTCTGTTTGGACTAAGTCATGGATTAAACTATTTTTTTTATTTTTATTTTTAGATTGAGGTTGATTAAATCTGATATTTTGAATAAAATTTTTCAGTTCATCAGCCGGAATTAAGCGTTGGCGATTATTTTTAACCATTAAAACTTTTTCTAAAACTTGTTGCAGATTAAAATTAGTTTTAGCTGAAATAAAAATCATTGGTGCAAAACTTAAATGTGGAAAATTCTTTTTAAAATATATTTCATATTTTTGAAGTATTTCGGTGTCTTTTTCTGGAATCAAATCATATTTATTGGCTAAAATAATAACACTTTTTTCTGAAGCAACAATTAAATCAGCCAGACGTTTATCTTGAGCGGAAACTTTTAAATTAACATCAACCACAAATAAAATAATATCAGCTTTTCTTAAATATTTTAAACTTTGGTGTACGCCCGCTTTTTCTAATAAATCAATAATTTTAGATTTACGACGAATACCAGCGGTATCGGCGATTAAAATTTGATTCCCCTTGTAATTTAAAAAAGCATCTTGAGGCTCGCGCGTTGTATGGGGCATGGCCGAAACAATTGCCCGATCTTCATTTAGAATTTTATTTAGCAAAGATGATTTACCGACGTTAGGTTTGCCAATAATACTAATTTTAATCGGTTTTTCAATAGATACATTTTCTGCTTCAGGCGCAGGTAATAATTTAATTAAATCATCTAACATATCACCAATACCACTGCCATTAGCAGCTGAGATTAAAAAATAATTTTCAAAACCCAATTTGCCAACTAAATTTAAATCTAGATTTTCGCGAAGTTGAGGATTATCAATTTTATTAATAGCTAAAACAACCGGCTTGTCGGTTTTGCGTAAAAGTTGAGTAACATCTTTGTCAGCGGGTAATAAGCCAATTTGGCCATCTATAACTAAAACAATTATATCCGCTTGTTTTAGGGCAGTTAAACTTTGATTTAAGATATCACGTTTGAGTTTATTTTCACTATTGATATTCATTCCGCCAGTATCGATTAAATGAATTTTTTGACCACGCCAAAAACAAATACCATAATTACGATCACGAGTGGTGCCGGAAATTTGAGAAGTAATCGCTTTACGTTTTTCAATTAAACGATTAAATAAGGTTGATTTGCCAACATTTTCTCTGCCTAAAATAGCAACAGTGGGTAAGTTATTATACATAAATATTTTTTTATGGTTGAATGTGATTTAAACCTAAAACAATAATAAAGTCAGGCTTTAAAGCAACTAAATCTTGTAAGTAAGTGGGCGTTGTGTCAGATATATTCGCTTCAAGTTCTTGTTTAAGTAATTTTAAATTTTCTGGTTTATTTTCAGAATTTAAATTATAAATAACGCTTTTTTCATAATCCCAACGATCGGCATTGCCAATTTTAACAATTTGATAACCCAAGGGGCTAAGTTGGTTGGCTACTTGAGAAGCTAAACCAGTTTGGCCAGAACCATTTAAAATTATAATTTTAGCGTTAATTTTTTCAATTTCTGGTTCAGGTGTTGATAGCGTAGATTTAGTTTCAAGTTGATCATTTACAGAATCAACTTTATCTTTTTCAATCGTAGAATTATTTTGAAAAATATTGTTAGTCATATCAGCAATTTGACGGAAATTACCAGTTACTGGAATCAAGACATAAGCACCATCAGGCGTGATATTAGATTTCAAATAACCATTTATGCCATCATCTAAAACAACATTAATTAAATTATCTTTATTAAAATTTTTAGCCAAGGTTAATAAAGAATTTATTTGATTGACCGTTAAATTAGTTTTAACGTGTTGATTAATGTTGTCATAGATTTTCCAAATTTTTTGTGGTTGGATTAAAGTATTTAAAGAAAAAACCTTATCTTTGACTGCTAAGATAACTTTTTGTTGCCGTTTACCACGAGCAAAATCGGAACCTTCGCCATTATTACCATGACGCGAACGAGCATAAATCAAAGCCGTTTCACCGTCCATTTTTTGTTTACCAACTTCAAAGCTGATAGTTTGATAATCATAATTTGGCGCTGGATATTCTTTATCAATAAAACTATTATCAACTTCTAAAGTAATACCACCCAGGTCGTCAATTAATTGAGTAAAGCCGTCAAAATCAATTCGAACATAATAATGCACAGGCAAATCTAAAATTTGGCTCACAGTTTGAGCGGCTAATTCACCACCGCCCGTGCCATCAACTTCGCCAAAAGAATTAGCGTTATTAATTTTGCGCCAACCGTAGCTTGGAATAGGCGCATACAAATCTCGCGGAATAGAAATTAAAGCTACTTGATTGGTTGAGGGTTTAATACTAACTAAAATTATTGTATCGGTCAAGTATGGTCCATCGTGTTGAACTCCGCCCATTCCGAGTAATAGAATATTAATTCGATCTTGATCTTCGCCAGATAAATCATTATCACTGGGGATAAAAATTTCTTTGATTTGATTAATAAAAGAAATAAAACCAGTCTTGGGTAAAGACTGATTGGATGAACCTAGCAAACCATTACCAGCGAATAAAATGTTGGTGAAAAATAAAATGGCAATAAATAAAAAAATAAGCGCTAATTTTAGAATAGTTTTTTTAGCTTTTAACCAACCGCTTTCTTGAGGATTAACTTGGCGACGAGAGAAATCAGTTAATAAATCTATTTTACTAACATCATCTATTTTTCGTTCCATAAATTTTTTTTGTTTCTTTTATTATAGATTAAAATCTTGAAAAAGCAAAATGGTTGTGGTAAGATGAAAAGAAGATATAGAATAAAAATGTAAGTTATAAGTTGTGGGTTGTTTGAATATATACCGCTTGGTCGACGGGAAAACAAAAAAAAAGTTGTCATGCTGAATTTATTTCAGCATCTGGGTTAGCGTATAACAGATCCTGAAACAAGTTCAGGATGACAGGTAGAAAACGAATTTAAGATGGTGCTTAAATATCTGTGGCTCAATACCGTCCCCAGACCCCAATTATTATTTATTAGATTAATTGTTTATATTTAAAATACAAATAAAATTAAAATTGGCATAGAGGGCGTATAGCTCAGTCTTGCCCTCACACTTTTATGGGCACATAGCTCAGTTGGTTAGAGCGCTGCGTTCACATCGCAGAGGTCTCTGGTTCGAATCCAGATGTGCCCACCATAAATCAGAATTTTGAATTTAAATATTGTTAAAATGTGAGGGTGAAGTTAGAGCGTTTGATTCACATTCAAAAGGTCCGTGGTTCGAGTCCACGTACGCCCACTAAAAAAACAGTTAACAATTGTTTCAATTTGTTTAGAATGTTATATTAAAGATAGATAAAATAATTTAATTTTTTAATTATAAAATTATGTTTGAAGAAAAATTTGACGAAAGTCTTCACCAAATAACGCCTGATGCTTTAAATAATAAAAAGCGATTTTCATGGCGAGTTTTGGGGATTATTTTTTTTGTTGCGATAATTTTAGGCGTGGGAGGGTATGGACTTTTTAAATATCTTAATTTTTATTTAAACAAAACAGAAAATTTAGTTGATGAAAATTTAAACAAAGAACAACCCCGCAATTTAATTGAAAATATTTTAAAACCAGCTACTGTTTTAGCAAGTAGATTTGCTGATTATGAAGAACCCACAGTTGAAATTAATCCACAGATACCTTTTTATAGTGTAGCCCAAAATTTAGATAACGTAATTAATAAAGATAGATTTAAATTTTCTGATGCAGCTCAAAATTTATTAGTCAAAAATGGATTTGTAGTTATTCCCCAAAATTACCAAGAATTTTTTTCTATCTACGAATTAAATCGCATGCGTCAAATTCCTAATTTTATTACCACTGATTCTATATTGCATAATTATCATTTAGCTTTTGATTATTTATTGAGAGATTTAGAAAAACAGCAATTATTTCAAGAGGTGACTAATTTAACTTATGAAATGCGCAAAGCATCTGAAACTCAATACGAACAATTAAAAGACACCGAATGGGAGAATGCCGCCAAGAGAAATGTAGCTTTTTTTATTGTAGCTAATAAATTGCTTTATCCAGAGGCAGTCATTCCTGATTATGTTAAAACAGAAGTTGAAACAGAATTAAATTTAATTGAAGAGCATCAAGAAATTCAGCTATCGCCAGTGATAAATATAGGTAAAGACCTAGTTCAGGATGCTTGGTTTACAACGCCTCAGGGTATTTTACCTGTCGAGGCCTTAAAAGAAGATTATTCTCAATATAATGTTCGTGGTCACTATACCAGAGATGAAAATTTGAAAAAATATTTTAAAGCTATGATGTATTTGGGGCGGATGACTTTTCGTCTCAAAAGTTTAGATGAGACAAAATCGGCCATTTTAATGAGCATAGCTTTGGAAGAAAATAATAATTTACAGAAATCATGGGATAGAGTTTATGAGCCAACGGTCTTTTTTGTGGGCAAGAGTGATGATATTACTTTTTATGATTATGATGATATTTTAAAATCAGTTTATAATACGGAAAATCTTAATTTAAGTTTAATTACGAGTGATCAAGATAAATTGGATGCCTTTTTACAACAAACTAAAAATTTAGAATCACCGCAAATAAATTCTATGCCGATTTTTGCTGCTGGTATCCAAGAGGACAGAGATCAAGAAATAAAAGGGTTTCGTTTTATGGGTCAGAGATTTACGATTGATGCTTCAATTTTTCAAAGATTAATTTACAGAGAGGTTGGAGATAAAACTCAAGTTTGTTCAAATTATGATCCCAAGCAAACCGGTTGTCGAGCTGGAGCAAGGTGTTTACCTAAAGGATTAGATATTCCCGCGGCCATGGGATCAGTTGAAGCCTTAAATATTTTAGAGCAAGAAGACGAAACAGATTATACTTGCTATTCGGAAAATATGAATAAAATGAAGCAATACGTTGCCTCATTTAATGATAACACTTGGACACAAAATCTCTATTGGGGCTGGTTAAATATGTTAAGGCCGTTATTAGAGATCAAAGGCAATGGCTGGCCGGTTTTTATGCAAAATACTGCCTGGGTTCATAAAGAATTAACTACTTATTTAAGTAGCTGGACTGAATTAAAACGCGATACTATTCTTTATGCTAAACAGGTTTATGCTGAACTAGGTGGTGGCGGAGATAACGAAAAATTAGATGATCGTGGCTATGTTGAGCCCAATCCATATGTTTATGCGCGTCTAGCAGGTTTATTAAAAATGACCAGAGAAGGATTACAGATTAGAAGTTTATTATCCGAAGAAAATACTGAGTTTTTAGATAAAATGGAAATTTTAGTTTTGCAACTTAAAGAAATTTCAGAAAAGGAATTAAATGGAGTCGCTTTGTCAGATGAAGATTATAATTTAATCCGCGCCTATGGTGGAAGCTTAGAACATTTTTGGATTCAAGCTGTTAAAGATATGGGTATAGAAAATAAAAGTCAATTATCTGAGGAGCCGGCAGCGGTGGTAGCTGATGTAGCGACTGACCCAAATGGTTCAGTTTTGGAAGAGGCCACAGGTTATATTGGAGAAATCTATGCAATTGTGCCCATTGATGGTGAATTAAGAATTACCAAGGGTGGCGTATATACACATTATGAATTCCCGTGGCCATTAAGCGATCGTTTAACTGATGAGAAGTGGCGAGAAATGTTAAAAAATGGAGAAGAGCCAGCCATGGCCGATTGGACAGCTTCTTTTGTTGCACCTCAAGAATAAAAAAAGATGAGTAAAATTTATTGGTTAATCTTTTCTATTTTGGTTTTAATTGTTGGTTTAATTTTTGCGTTGATATATTTTAAAAATACTCAATATTTTTTTGAAGATGTTGAGTATTTTTATTCAGCAACTCAAGAAAACATAGAAAATCAAGCTTTAAAAAACGATTCATTAATTAATATTAAAAAAACAGAAAATTTGATTAATCAAAATGAAATAAAAGAGTTAAAAAGACGGATTTTATTAATGGCCGTTGGGGATATTATGTTGTCGCGAGACGTGGCAACTAAAATTCGTCAACATCAAAATTATAAATATCCGTTTTTAAAAACGGCGGAACTACTTAAAAGCGCTGATATTACTTTTGGTAATTTGGAAACAGCCATTACGCCTGGGAAAATTGTTCAAACCGAAAGTATGTCTTTTAGGTCTGATCCGGAAATAGTTGAAGGTTTAAAATATGCCGGATTCGATATTCTGTCTTTGGCCAACAATCATACGCCGAATTTTGGCGAAGCCGGACTTAAAGACACTTTTAAATATTTACAAGATGCTAATATTTCATATATTGGTGCTGGCAACAATATTTTAGAGGCACGTCAACCAGCGATTAAAGAAATTAAAGGCATAAAATTTGCTTTTTTGGCTTATAATGATACAGATGTGGTACCGGATAATTATCAGGCAACACAAGATAGAGCTGGAACAGTTTTTATGGATATTGATAAAATGAAAATTGATGTTCAGCAAGCCAAACAAAAGTCAGATGTTGTGATTGTTTCTATGCATTCGGGCACGGAATATACTCCCGAACCCAGTAGTCGGCAGATAGAATTTGCTCATACGGCAATTGACGCTGGCGCGAGTTTGGTTTTAGGTCACCACCCGCACGTCATCCAAACATTTGAAAAATATAAAAATGGTTTTATTTTTTATAGTTTAGGCAATTTTGTCTTTGACCAAATGTGGTCGCAGGAAACTCGAGAGGGTTTAATAGCTGAGATTGTTTTTGAGGATAAAGATATTGTTGGTATTGAATTTTATCCCACCATTATAGAAGATTTTTCTCAACCGAGATTCGCCGATGCAGAAGAAGAAAAACGTATTTTAAAAAAATTAAAAATAGATTTTCAATCACAGCCAGTCTTTATTTGGGATGGAGAAAACTATCAAAAAAATTGGCGGCAAAATTTATCTTTTAAAAATCAAGAAAATATTTTTAAAACATCCCAAGAGGCAGATATAAATAATGACGGTCAGAATGAAAAAGTTATAATTAAAGATGGGATTTTGTATATTTATCAGGCTGAAAAAATAATTTGGCAGAGTGAAAGTGATTGGCAAGTTGAAAACGTGATTTTAGATGATATAGATAATGATCAAAAAATAGATATAATTGTTTCACTTTGGAAATTTGGGAAATATGGCCCAGATTTACCTTTTTGGTTAGACGAAAATATCAATGATTGGGCTAGTCACCTCTTTATTTATAAGTGGGACGGTGCTAAAATAAAATTGTTTTGGGGTTCGTCAAGTTTGGATGCTCCAATTAGAGAAATGGCGGTTGAGGACGTTAATAATGATCAACAAAACGAATTAATTGTTTTAGAAGGAGATTATCAAAATTTAGCTAACCCCGTGGCAGATTATTTATCGATTTGGCACTGGCATGAGTGGAGTTTTTATAATGATTTTAGAAGCGATTTAAATCAATTTTACAATCTTCAAATTAAAAATTTTGGAGATAAAAAAGTTATTTATGTTCAAAATTAACATTATTTCTAAAAATCAAGATTATGTAGTTATAAACAAGCCAGCGGGTTTATTGGTTCATCCGGCGCCACATAGTCAGGAAAAAACTTTAGTCGATTTTTTAATTCAAAAATATCCTCAAATTAAAAATGTCGGCGACGACGAACAACGGCCCGGAATTGTGCATCGTTTAGATAAGGAAGTTTCGGGTTTGTTAGTTGTGACTTTAAATCAAACGATGTTTACAAATTTAAAAGAGCAATTTCAGACTCATCAAATTTTAAAAGAATATCAAGCTTTAGTTTATGGACAAGTCAAAGACGATCAGGGTATAATTAATTTAGCTATTGGTCGTTCAACTAAAAATTTTGGTCAGATGTCAGTCAACACTTTAAAAGATCTTAAGCCAGCTTTAACCGAGTATCAAGTTGAACAAAGATTTAAAAATTATACATTATTAAAAGTCAGAATTAAAACCGGTCGGACTCATCAAATTAGATTACATTTAAAAGAGTTGGGTTATCCAATCGTGGGCGATTCAATTTATACTTTTAAAAAATTTAAAAACAAAACAGATTTAAACAGAATATTTTTACATTCATATCATCTAGGTCTAAATGATTTAAAAAATGAGTGGCAAGAATTTAAAATCGACTTACCCATTGAATTGCAAGATTTTTTAAATATAATAAAATGACACAAAATTATACCAATAAAATTTTTATAATTTCTGGCCCATCAGGAGCTGGCGAAGATAGTATTATTCAAAAATTAAAAGATTATTTTCCAATCGAAGCTGCTATTACTACCACCTCGCGTTCAATGCGACCCAAAGAATCACCGGGTCATCCTTATTATTTTATTTCTCGTCAAGAATTTAAAGCTGGAATAAAAAATAATCTTTTTTTTGAATATGCTCAACAATATAATAATGAATATTATGGCATTACACATCAAGAAATAGAACGCATTAAAAATTTATCGGATAAAATTGGTATTTGGAAAATTGATTATCAGGGAGTTATAACCGCTAAAAAGTTGATGCCAAAGATAATAGCAATTTTTATTAATGCGCCCTTGGATGTTTTAGAGCAAAGAATAAGGGGACGTAGCAATGTCACGGATGAATACATAAAAGAGAGAATGGAATATACTCGAGAATGGTTAAAATATAGAAACATATATGATTATGAAGTAATTAATCATCAAGGTAAATTAGATCAAGCTATTCAAGAAGTGGTGGAGATTATTCAACAAGAGTTGACAGAGATTAATAATTAAGCTAGGATAAAAGATAATTTTTAAATTTTAAATAATAATTTTATGACCGATCAAGATCAAACAACCGATCAAGTTGTTGAGGAACAAAATAATCAACCAGCTGAAGAAACTGCAAACGCAGAAGCGCAAAATGACACAAAATCACCTGAAGAATCTATTTCAACTGAAGAAGAAGTTGAAGAGGGGGAAAGTGTTGATAATAGTTGGCGTCAAAAAATTAAACCCGGGATGACAGTCCGAGTTTATCAATATATTCGTGAAAAAGACGCCAAGGGTAATGATAAAATTCGTCAACAACCTTTCGAAGGTATTATCATTGCTCAAAAGGGTGGTCAACAACCAGAAGCCACTTTTACTGTGCGTAAAATTGGCGCTAATGGTATTGGTGTTGAAAAGATTTTTCCTTTATATTCACCTAATATCGCTCAAGTTAAATTGATCAAGCAGGCTAGAGTGCGTCGCGCTAAACTTTTCTTTTTACGCAATCTTAAATTTAAAAAGAAATTAAAAGAGAAGAATATCGAAGAATAAAGCACAACACCAATGATACTTATTGAATGCTAATGACACTAATAATTTGTGCCCAGGTTGGAATTATGCGGATGTGGCGGAATTGGTAGACGCGCAAGCTTGAGGGGCTTGTGGGAGAAATCCTGTGGAGGTTCAAATCCTCTCGTCCGCATTTTTAGAATGTGGGTTTCAGCTAGAGGCTGACCAGCTATAGGCTGGCAAGTCCCACTCTGAGCATTTTAAATCAAGATAATTTTCGTGTTAAAAATTTGGACGATTAGCTCAGACTTGCCCTCACACCTATTAAAACTTTAGGACGATTAGCTCAGTTGGTTAGAGCGTCTCGTTTACACCGAGAAGGCCGTAGGTTCGAATCCTACATCGTCCACCATGTCCACCTTTATATTAATAGGTTAATAGGTGTGAGGGTGAAGCTAGAGCGTCTCGTTTACACCGAGAAGGCCGTAGGTTCGAATCCTACATCGTCCACCAAAATATCCATTTTTGGATATTTTTTTATTTTTTAATGAAGACAAGTTATGCACTGTTTTGCTTGACACGATTTTAAATTTATGCTATCATATAGATAGTTATTTAAAATATATAAAAAGTAAAAAATAATTTACTGAAATTCAAAGTTAAGCAACACAATAGAGGAGGTTTGCTATGCCAGACGAAGAGAATCACGAAGAAAAAAAAGGTTTTAGTTCTATCGAGAGGGGAGGTGAAAAACCTGAGCCTGAGGCGGTTGAAAGTGACAGAAAAAGACAACATTTTCTTGGTCAATTCGAATCAATGATAGAAAAAGGCATATCCGCAGAATATCTTTTGGATATAATTGAGGAGGCCGAGAAAAACGTTGCCAAGAAAAGGAAAAATCAACGCTTAGCGGATCTAGAAAAGCTTTACGCCCTTTGGAAAGCTCGGATTAAGGAGATCCTAACTATCCATGGGCAAAAAGCTATGATAGAGCTGATAGAAACCGCTTTAGAGAATTTACGAAAGGTAACAATCGAACGGATGCTGGCTTTATGGGAAGCTCGTTATCCAGACGAAACACTAGGGAGTCTAGCTGCTAAAGGGGTTTATTTAGCAATACCAGTTTTAAACTCTAATGAATGGTTTTCTTCAACAACGCTTCTCTCTTTGGGTGACTGTAATATTAGGTCAGAAATATTCAGTCGAGGGGAATCATTTGACCCACGTCGATTCGCGTTAGAGACAACAGACAATAAGGGAGCGATTTATTTTATTTACCATGTAGTATTGATAAATGAATCTCTCCAAAATGTCTCAAAAATCGGAGGTTTGTCAGTTGGAATTTTCGAACAGGCCTTAAGTTTACGGATATTCGGTTCACTTTTAAATCCGGAATTAGTAAATAAAGGCCTTGATACGGTTTCTCGCTATGGAGAGGGCGATAACGTTAAGTCACCCTTTATAGGTATAAAACCGGGCGATGCTTCAGGTAATTCCGAAGTTTGCTTTATTTTCAACCCAAGGGACAATTTACCAGAATATTATGTTGTAACTTACGGAAATAACGCCGGTCTTGCCTTGGGAGACAATAAATAAAATTTCCTAAAAGAGATAGGTGCGGATTGTTAAACGATCCGCACCCTTTTTTTAAAATATTTTTTTAACTTGTAGTTTAATTTTAAATAGTTTATAATTTAATTAACAATTAAATTTATATTATTTAAAAAATATGTCACAATTTTTCGACAAGATTTTTAGACGTCGCCAACAAATGTATTTATTGCCCCCCAGACGTATTCAAACTGGGTTAAAAATTTTTGTATGGGAACTAGTCAAAATTGTGGTTATTTCTTTGGCCATTATTATTCCAGTCCGTTATTTTTTAATTCAACCTTTTTATGTTAAAGGTGCTTCCATGGAACCAACCTTGTATGATCATGAATATTTAATTATTGATGAAATTAGTTATCGGGTGGGTGAAGTTAGTCGAGGTGATGTGATAGTCTTTAAATATCCCAAAGATCCTACGCAATATTTTATTAAACGAGTCATTGGTTTGCCAGGCGAAACAGTTATTATTAAAGATGGTGAAGTTTTTATAAAAAAATCAACTACGGCTAATGAAATTAAATTAGACGAAACGGATTATTTAGCTCCGGGCACTCAGACGCGTGGTGATATTAAAATAGAATTAAGTGAAAAGGAGTATTATGTTTTGGGCGATAACCGGAATTACAGTTTAGATTCGAGAGTTTTTGGCATTGTGCCAAAGGATTTAATTATTGGTCGAAGTTGGTTACGCGGTTGGCCAGTCGATCGTTTAGAAAGTTTTAAATCACCAATTTACAATATTATTTCACAATAAATTTAAAAATATGGCCCTAAAAAAAATAGTCTCCAAAAAGACATCAGCGGTGTCTCCCAAAAATAAATTTTTTAAAAAAGAAAAAAATAGACCCAAGGGGCGACCGGCAAAAAATTTAAATAAAAATACATCAATCAAGCTAACAAAAAAAAATCATTCCAGCAAGAAAAAACATAATGACAAAATAGAAAACTTGCGTGGCATGCGCGATATTTTGCCGCCCGAACAAAAATATTTTGATTATTTTAATTCCATGGCTTCACGTTTAGCTCAAATTTATGGCTATGAAAAAATTAATTTACCCCTACTGGAAGAAACGGATTTATTTAAAAGAAGTATTGGTGACGATACGGATATTGTGAACAAAGAAATGTTTACTTTTGAAGATCAGGGTGGTGAGTCGATTACTTTAAGACCCGAAGGTACAGCTTCAGTTTGTCGATCATATATTCAACATGGCATGTTAAATTTACCACAGCCAGTTAAACTTTTTTATAGTGGCACGATGTATCGACACGAGCGCCCCCAAAAGGGACGTTATCGTGAATTTCAACAGTTTGGCTTAGAGTCTTTGGGAAGTAAAGATTCTATTTTAGACGCCGAAATGATCTTAATTGCTTTTAAATTATATAAAAGTTTGGGCATTGACGTGACAATTCAAATTAACAGTTTAGGTTGTCAGGAATGCCGGCCCCTTTATCAAGAAGAGTTGGTAAAATATTTAAAAGCCCGTAAGGGTTTATTGTGCGAGGAATGTCAAAAGAGGTTGGACAAAAATCCTTTGCGAATTTTAGACTGCAAAGAAGAAACTTGCCAACGCATCATTCTAGAGGCACCACAAATTGTAGATTATTTATGCCAAGAGTGTAAGGAGCATTTTATTAGTGTTTTAGAATATCTAGACGAGGCGGAAGTTTTATACAATTTAAACCCGCGGATTGCTCGCGGTTTAGATTATTATACTAAAACTATTTTTGAAATTTGGCCCAAGACTGATGAAATTTTAGCTCAGAGTGCTTTGGGTGGCGGTGGCCGATATGACAAATTAATTCAAAATTTGGGCGGACAAAATGTATCAGCTTGTGGTATGGCGATTGGTATTGATCGAACAATTATAGAACTAAGAAAGGTTAAAAATTTATCAATTAATCGTAAATGTCGAGTGTTTTTAATTCATGTTGGCCAGACAGCCAAAAGGAAAATCCTAAAATTATTTGAAACTTTAAGATTGGAAGGCCTAGACGTTGGTCAAGCCTTTTCAAAAGATAGTTTACGTGATCAATTGGAAATAGCCAACAAACATAGTGTTGATTATACTTTAATTTTAGGTCAAAAGGAGCTTTTAGATAACACGATTTTAATTCGCGACATGCAAAGCGGTGTGCAAGAAATAATTGATATTGATAGGGTAGCCGAGGAGGTTAAAAAAAGATTAAAAAGAAAAAAAGTAATAAGTTATAGTGGTTGGACAAGAGAAAAGGATAAATCATCACTCAAAATTAAAACTAAATTAACGGTTAAAAATAAAAAAACATCTAATAAAATAAAAAAAATTAAGCCAGTTGCAAAGAAAAATTTATCAACCAAACCTCAACCCAAAAATAATAATAAATTTAAAACTAAAATTAAGACTAAAGTTAAGAAATTTATTCACAAAAAGAAATGAAGTTAGCGTTTTATAGTTTGGGTTGTAAGGTTAATCAAGCTGAAATTAAAAACTGGCAAAATTATTTAGGTCAAAATTTTAAAATAGTCAATTTTAATTCTCGGGCAGACATCTACATTATTAATAGTTGTAGCGTAACTCAAAAAGCTGAACGTGAATCACGCCAAAAAATTAGTCAAGCTCGGCAACAAAATTCTCGGGCCTTAATTGTAGCGTCTGGTTGTTTATTGGATCATAAATTGCCTCAAATTGATTTATGGATAGATAATTTTAAAAAAGATAATTTGCCATTAATTCTAAAAGATCATTTAAAAATAAAAAAACTTTTATCAGTTAAAAATAAAGCACAAAATTTAACTCGGGCTTTAGTTAAGATTCAATCCGGTTGTGATAATTTTTGTGCTTATTGTATTGTTCCTTTTTTACGGGGTCGACCACAGAGTTTTTCTAATCGAGATATTATTCAACAAATTAAAAACTTAATTAAAGCTGGGCATCAAGAGGCTGTTTTAGTTGGAACAAATATCGCAAAATATGATTATCAAGGCTTTAACTTAGCTGATTTAATTCAACAAATTTTAGAAGAAACGTCTTTACCACGTTTACACTTATCTTCATTATGGCCGAGTCATTTAAATTCAGCTTTAATAAAATTATTTCAGCATCCGCGTTTATGTCCACACATCCATTTATCCTTGCAAAGTGCCAGTAATCAGATTTTAAAAAAAATGGGCCGAAATTATACCCGACGGCAAGTTTTAAAAATTATTCAGCAATTACGTCAGATACAACCGCGGATAAATTTTACAGCCGATATTATAGTCGGTTTTCCCGGTGAAACTGAAAAGGATTTTCAACAGACGTATGATTTTTGTCAGCAGGTTGGTTTTTATAAGATACATGTTTTTCGTTATTCTGTAAGACAGGGAACGCGCTCAGCGGATTTTAAAAATCAAATTAGTTTAGAAACCAAAAAGGCTCGGAGTTTAGAATTAAGACAATTAGATCTAATTTTACGTCAACGAGTAGTTAATAATTTTTTAAACACAAATAGTGAAGTGCTATTTGAAAATAAAATTGGCGATACTTGGCAGGGTTGGACAGATAACTATATTAAAGCTTATTTTAAAACAGACAAAGATTTACATAATCAAACTATTAAAGTTAAGTTAATTAAAAATTTTAAAAACGGAGTGTTAGTAGAAGAAAATGGCTTGACTTAAATTATAAATATAACTATAATGGGAATAGAAATTATTTTAAAGTAATTTATTAATTTTTTTAAATTTTAAAGAAAAGGAGGTGTTTTAAGTGTCCATAGAAGTAAAGAAAAAAGATAACGAGTCAATTAATAATTTATTGCGTCGATTTCGTCAGAAAGTCGAAAGTACTCGCCATTTAATTACTGTTAAATCTGGTCAATTTTATACCAAAAAACCTAACAAGCGAGCTCAAAAAGAGTCAGCTTTAAAGCGCAAACAAAGCCGAGACAAAAGAGAATATCTTAAAAAAATTGGTCAGATTGAAGATGAACCGCGTGGTTATCAATATAAAAAATAAATTAGATTAATATGACTCTTAAAGATAATATCGAACAAAATATTAAAAACGCTATGAAATCTGGCGATAAGTTTTTAGTTTCAACTTTACGCATGGTTAAAAGTGCGATTGCTAATTACGAGATAGAATTACGTAGCTCAAAAAAAGAATTAACTGAAGATGATGTTTTGGGCGTTATAATTAAAGAAGCTAAAAAACGTCAGGATTCAATTCAAGCTTATGAGCAGGGCGGACGTCAAGATTTAGCCGATCAAGAAAAAAAAGAATTAGAAATTATTCAACAATATTTACCAGCACAATTATCTGAAGATGAAGTCAGAAAAATTATTCAAAATACAATTGAAAGCTTGGGCAATGTGAGCTTACAAGATTTCGGTAAAATTATGGGAGCTATTATGCCCAAATTAAAAGGTCAGGCTGATGGTAATTTAGTTAATCAAATTGTAAAAGAAATTTTAGCTGGTAAATAGTATATTTAAATAATAATTTTTCTAGTATTTTTAATATTTTATAATTTTTTAAAACCCCCATGCTTGTCAAAAAATTACCATTTTTAAAAGGTTTATTGGTTAGTTTTGTTTTATCCAGTTTATTAATGCTGGCCTTTTTTATTTTTACGCCGATTGGCCAAGTTTTAGCACAGGAATTACCGTATTTACCTGATTCTAAATATGCAATCTCGGATGACGTCGATATTATGGAAACAATTGAAAAAATTATTGATGGCGTTTTGGCTCTCTTGGGTTTTATCGCAGTCGTTATTATTATTTATGCCGGTTTTCAATGGATGACGGCAGGTGGCAATCAAGATAAAGTTGATAAAGCTAAAAAAACTTTAATCAATGGAGTGATTGGTTTAGCAATTATTTTATTAGCTTGGGTAATTGTGATGGTGGTGTTTAATATTTTAACCGGACAAGGTCCGTGGGGGCCAGATGACCCTCCCGGAGATTGCGAATGTGACATTACTCTAAGTTGTGATCCTGGATGTAGTTGTGACCCCGATTGTACGCCGGTTCATCACTCAACACAGTTGCAAATAACATATAAAGATCCGACAGGTAATAATATAAAGATGTGTCAATATATTAGTCGTCCTGTTCAAGTTGTTTTTGATAGAAATATAGAAAGATCAACCGTAGAAGATAACTTTAGCGTTTTAAAATGCGAAGAAGATTTAACCGGAGATAATACGATCATGGAACATGTTTGCAATACAACTTCTTTGGTTGGTAATTTTGAAATTAATAATAATTATTTTATTTTTCAGGCAGACACTGGCTTATATCAACCTAATTATTGGTATAAGGCAATAGTTGGATCTGGTTTAAGTGGTGTCGATGGAAAGAGTCTAATTGATGACGAAGAGTGGTATTTTAGGTTTTCTGATGAGGTAGATGGGGAAGGTCCAATGGTGGAATCTACTAGTCCGGAAAATTTAGCAACGGATATTCATTTAAGCTGTCCTTTGGATGTAGTTTTTAATGAGTCAATGTATATTAGTACTGTAAATGAATCAAATTTTATTTTAAATCCACCCAGAGAAATTGCAAATATTTTATTTTCGGGTGGTGATGGTTTTACTTTTAGCTTCGGTGAAAATTATTTCGAAAACACTCCCTATGATGTAAAAATAAGAGGAGGAGGGAGTAGGGCAGATGAGTGGAAGGATGCCCGTTTCCCGATGGGTGATGGCGTTAGAGACGTGTGTGGTAATCCATTGGTTAGTGACTATAGTTGGAACTTTGAAACCGGAACTGGAGTAGAATGTTATCCAAGTATTACTAGCGTAACTAACGAAGGTTATCATAATGATGAAATAGTAATTCAGGGAAATTATTTAGGTGCGACCGGCAGATTGATTTTGAATAATGGTATTACTATAGATTCGAGCACAAAATATTGTTTTGATAATGGTATGAGTGGATACTATAAAATAGATTTAAGTTTGCCATGTTTGAATAATTGGGGGCCTGGAGAGATAAGGGTTAAGGCACCAGCGGCTGGTGGGACTTCGAACGGTGTTGTGTCTGGCAAAGTTAAAGTTGTGCGAGGTGATGGCATGAGCATTGTTTCAAATAATTCATTTAAAATTTTAAGTCCACACATTACAGATGTAAGTGGTAGTGACGGAGCTAGAGGCGGTCCAGGTCAATTAATTACAATTTTTGGTTATAATTTTGGAGCGGACGGTGTAGTAAAGTTTATTTCAAATGGAAGTGTATATGATGGAGTTACCCCACCTATCGAATGTGGAAATACTTGGACGGATAAAAGAATAATTATTCAAGTGCCAACCGGTGTTGCTCCCAATACAATAGGAGAAATACAAATTAAACGGGCTGATTTGAGTGGTGCCAATAGTCACAGTAATCTTTTTACGTTTAATTATTTAACAGATGCTGGGCCTGGAATTTGTTATGTTGATCCGGAATGTAATTCGGCCGGAGAAACAGTTAATATTATTATAGGTACACATTTACCGACTAGTGGCCAGGTTTATTTTGGCAGTTTTAATTCGAGCTACAGTGGTGCCACTACGACACGTATTGCGGGAGTAAGTATTCCTAATTCAAGCGTGATTGCTGCGAATGGGTATTACCCAATTAAGGTTGAAGACAGTAATCTTTTAGATTTTTATATTCCGTGTGGGGTAGCACTTTCGTGTGATGGTACCCCAACAACGCCAGGAAGTTGTGATCCGATGCATGACATGTGTCCAGATGGCACTTGTCAGATTCCTGGGTGTACTTGTCTAAATAATCCAAAGGTGATAAATAAATGGCCCAACTGTGGATGTGACGATGGTAGTTGTGATAAACTTGCTTGCACAAATACAGCTTTTAAAGTTAAATTCAATGAAGACATGAATGCAGATATGTTTAATAATTCAAATATTAAATTATTAGATTGTACGACTTTTGACTGTTTATCTCCTACAGAGCTTAGTTTGACTAATTTTAATCCAAGTAGTGGTGAGGGTAATGAAGTAATTTTTGAGCCCGTTGATACATTAAACCCAGATCATTATTACAGAATAGTATTAATGGAAAGCTTAGAATCATCAATGGATTCTATAAGAACTTTAGGTGATTTAAATTATCAATATGGAGCGACTTTTAATAATTCATATTCATGGATTTTTAAAACAAAAAGTGATCCAACTCCCTGTGAAGCAGATGGGGTAGATCTTTCACCCAACAGTAGAACGATTTTTATTGGAAAAAATTATAATTTTCATGCCACACCAACATCGTCGGGAAATTGTAATAATGCGCCGATTATTATTTCGGGATTAAATTATATTTGGGACGTTTTAGATATGTCCATCGCTAACCCAATTTCGTCAGGAGATGAGTGTGAAGTAGAGGGTTTGAAAGTAGGTAGTACCAAAATTAATGTTGAAATTGATGGTACAATTTATAGTGATACAAGTAATATTGATGTGGTGGTTGGTAGCGACATTTTTGATCCAAACGAAGATTGTTCTATTGAGGGTATGTGTGTTGGTGACTGTAGGGGGGATGCTTATAATTGTATGTCTTCTGGCGGTAATTGTAATTGTTGTTGTGAGATTGGAGCTAATACTTGTCCCAACCCATTGGTTTGTACTGAAGCTGGCGAATGTATGGGAGATAACCGAGGCTTGTGTTGTGGTTGTACTCGAGATGATCAATGTGCTTCAGGTGGTAGTGCAGATTTGGGCTGTAGTTTGTTGGATAATTGTTGTTATTCGGCGCCTAGGTTAATTAGTACGCCAAATCCAGCCTTAGAACAATGTAAAAATTCAACTTGGTATTTTAATTTTGATCCTAGTATTTCCATGGATCAATCGAGTTTAAATTCGACCAATATAGTTATTGATGGTCCGGACTCGGGTATTATTATTAGAACAAATTCTTCTGGTTTTTCTATATCAGCTGATGATTGTTTATTGGAACCTGGAGATTATAGTATAACCTTAATTGGAGGTAAAGAAGGCGGAGGTATAAAAAATATTAAAGGGATTTCTTTTAAGGAGGGTGGTTGTGAAGATGCTACATCAAGAGGTGTGACAGGTATTGGTGAGGGAATCAATTGTATTTATGAATTTACGGTGAATGATAGTTTGTGCGAAATAAATAATATTGAAGTTATTCCAACATCAAAAGAATATACAACGGTTGACGCTGGTAGAACATATAATGATGTTTTTAGAGCTGAAGCTTACGATGTTGATGGTGGCGGTGTGTGTGTAGATAATTATAATTGGAGTTCAACCGATCTTTCGGTTGCTAATGTTATTTCCAATATTGATTTGGAAATGGGTATTTCTTTAGCTAGTTCGTTAGATGATGGTGATACAACTAATATCGAGGCCGAGACTAATGGAAAAATTGGCACTGCTTCGGTGAATATTTCTTCTTTTGCCGGTCCGATACCTGGCACATGTACTGATGAGTGGAATAGTTTTCCATTAAATAATATGAATTTTAGCACTTCATATTGTAAAGATGGTGATTTACCGGTGCCAACGAGCGTGCAAACGCCACCTAGTAATACGACAGTCGGTATGTTAGCAAACTATTTAATGCCTTTTGCCTATTGCAGTAATGATCCAACTATAAATTGTAATAATACAATCTGTACCGAAGAACAGGGAGAATGTATTCATAATAGTATTGGTATTCAGGTTTGGAAAAATCCTCTACATTTATCACCTATTAAATGGTCACAACGACAAGAGGGTATTTATACTACCCCAGATTCACATATGCCAGTTGATGGTTATCCATCTGTCCAAATCGGTCGAACAGTTTATATTAATAGTGCTAATGATACTGGATCAAATTTATATACTAATATTTATTTAATTTCTTATTCTGAAGGAGCCTCTGAGCTGGTGATAAATATTTTTAATCAAATGTTAAATAATTTTAAATTAAATACAAATTTAACTAGTTTAGAAGATAAACAAAAGTTAGCTCGTGATGTAATTAGGTTGGCCGATTTAAATGACATAGCTGAAGCTTTAGAAAATTACAGATTGGAATATGGTTATTATCCAAAATTAGAATCAGGTTCTTATATTAAAGGCCAAACTTATAGTAAATGGCCATCATGGCAAAATAATTTAAGTAGTCAGCTGGGCATTAACCTTCCAACAGATCCCAACAATCAGTGGATTTGTACTGCCGTGGGTGATAATTGGAATGAAGAAACCTGTTGGAACAATCTCAGTGAAAAATTTAGTAGCGTTGCTGATGTAAATGTTTATGGTTATCGGATTGAGGGTAGGTGTAAGGACGCAACTGGTTGGGTAGGAACATGTCTTAGTACTACAAAATGTCCGATTTCTTGTTGGAATGATAGCGAATGCTCCTCTGGAAATTGTGATAAAAATTCAAGCTATGGTTTGTTTGTTGTTTTGGAATATAATAACATAACAAAATGGTTGGATCCCAGTGGTAGAATTCTTTATCAGACTGAAGCAATAGATCATGATTATGTCGGAGATTTTAATTTAAAAATTACCCCAGAGGGATGTAAATATACAGGTCCAGCAAGTTAGGATTATAAAATATTTAATTTTTAAAAAATAATTTTATGTTTAATGATAATTTAAACCAAGAACCGGAGGATATTTTTTCACAGCATGATCCGGTTAAAGAAAAAAATAGACCGCAACCAGTCAAGCTTCAAAGCGCAAATCAAAATTCAAATCAATTTTCGTCCCAACCGCAAGTGCAACAAAGGGCAGATGACTTGATTGAAATTCGCGATGAAAATAAGAGTGGTGTTATAAAAAAAATTATCCTAATTGTGGGAGTAATTTTAATTGTCGCTGGTTTAAGTTTCGGGGTTTGGTATTTTTTAAAACACAAATCACCAGTAACTCAAAAAGATTTAGATAATATAAATATTCAAGCTGAAGAAAATTTAATTCCAGATAATCCAATTGCAATACCATTACAAGCGGAAACGCAAATTAGTGATCAAGATCATGACGGTTTAAGTGATGAAGAAGAAATGGCTTTAGGCACAGATTTAAATAATGTTGATTCTGATGGAGATGGTTTGTTTGATCGGGATGAGGTTAAAATTTATGAAACTAATCCGTTAAATTTAGATACAGACGGTGATGGTTATTCAGACGGAGAAGAGGTTAAAAATAATTATAATCCACGGGGCGAAGGTAAATTAAGGGATTTTGAAAAAGAGCTTCAAAAACTCAAAGACACTCAGGGATTTTAAATAATTATTAAATCATTAAGATAATTTAAAAATAAATTAATTTATAATTTATGAAAGAAAATAAAAAAACACCTAAAATTGAAGAATCAGCTTGGCAGTCTGAAATTGATAAAATTAAAACCATGCCAGAACGTTTTGTGGATGCTGGTTATCAATCAGTCGCTAAAGAAAAAGACACCAATATAGGACGTTTATTTTTGTATATAGTTATTGGATTAATAATTTTAGGTTTAATAGCTGGTGGGGTTTATTTTCTTTTCTTTTATAATAAATCTGTTATACCAAAACCATCTTCAAAAGAAGAAATAGAACAAATAGAAAATAATCAAGAATTACCTCAAGAAGAAGTTGAGACGCAACCAGTCGGACCGTTAGAATTATCCTATAATGTTGAGAGCGAAGGAGCTTTTCAGGGTAAGGCAGAATTAAGGTTGAATTTAACCGACAAAATTTCTTCAGATGAAGTTAGTTTGAGTGGACAAATACCTAGTGAGGTTATGCAAAATATTGATTCTAAATATAAAATTATTGGTCCAGTTTATACTTTAATGCCACAAAATATATTTTTAAGTGATCAGTCTGATATTATTTTAACTTATTTACCAGATGAAAAAATAACTGAAGAATTAGAAACAAGATTAAGTATAGCTTTTTTAGTTGAGGGAGCTTGGTTAAAAATTAATTCGAATATAGATACGATTAATAACTCAGTGAGCGCCAGCGTGAGTGCTTTTCTTTCTAATAATTTTTCTTTAGTTATCGATCGGTCTTTATTGGTAGAAGATATGAATATGGAAGGAAAATTACCAGCAACTACTGATTCGGATGGCGACGGTTTAACTGATACGGAAGAAGAGCTATATAACACTGATAAATTAATGGCTGATACTGATGGTGATAGTTATCCTGATGGAGAAGAATTAATAAATCTTTATAGTCCAGTTGCGGGTAATGGAGCTAAATTAGCGACCTCAAGTTTAATTAACATTTATACTAATTTAGTTTATAAATATACTGTTTTTCATCCAGCGGGTTGGCTAGCTAGACCATTAGATGAAACTAACCAAGAAGCTTTAATAACTTCAGCAACCGGCGAAACAATCGAAATTATTATAATGGATAATCCGGACAATATTTCAATTGAAACTTGGTACCGAAATCAAATGGCGGGCATGGATATAGATGAACTTGAGCGTGATAAAATAGATGGACAAGATGCAGTTTGGAGTATTGATGGCCAAACTCTTTATACGGCCTATGCTGGTAGAATTTATAGTTTAACCTATCATCACGGCAGTCACGAAAAACTTAATTTTAAAACGACTTTTAAAATGATGATTAAGAGTTTCAAGTTTCCTAAATTGTCAGATTTAGAGCTCCAAAGTCAATATGACGCCGTGCGTTTAGAACATATAGATCAGATTCAATCTGCTTTAGAAATGTATTATCAAGATCATGGAATATATCCTGGAAGTTTAATTACTGGCGAGAGTTTACGGAGTTTAGATGATGTTTATTTGCCAAGCATTCCAGCTAACCCAGAGCCAGGTGGCATGTATTATGAATATCAGGTTAGTCAAGATGATCAATCTTATGAGTTAAGATTTAGGTTAGAAGTCGGAGCGGGCGATTATGATGTTGGTTATTATTTAGCTACTCCCGGTGGAATAAGTCGAGAATAAAACATGCAACTTGAAATTAACAATTTAACGTCTTGTAGAATTAGCTCTGGTTTTTTCAAAAAAACTATGGAAAAAATTTTAAAGATTCTAAAATTATCTTCACAGACACACATTTCTTTAGCCATAGTTAATGATCAAGAAATTAAAAAAATTAATAAATTATATCGTGGACAGAACAAAGTCACAGATGTAATTAGCGTGCCAGTTGAGAAAAGAATAAAATTAGAAGATAAAAACTATTGGGGTGAAATTATTTTAAATTATTCACAAGTTAAAAAACAGGCCGAGGATAATAATCATTCAATCCAAAAAGAATTAACAATTTTAATTGTTCACAGTATATTACATTTAATAGGTCATGACCATCAGACTGATGAAGAGGCTAAAAAGATGTCGACAAAAGAAGAAATGATTTTAAAAAAGTTATAAACATTGGACGGGTTTTAAAAAAGAGTTATAATTAATATATTATAAAGTTTAATTTTTAAATTTAACTTTCATGAAAGAGGAAACTTTTATTGGATTAGATATTGGTTCTGAAAATATTAAAATAGCCGTGGGTCAAAGAGATGCCCAAGGTAAAATTAAAATTATTGGCGGAGTTGAAAATTCTTCTGAGGGAATTTCTAAAGGGGTAATTAATAGTTTTGAAGATACCGTGGCCAGTATTTCTAAAACATTAGAAAAGGTTGAGCGCATGACGGGCTTGCCTTGTGAAGAAGTTATTTTGGGCGTGACAGGTACACATATTTTATCTCAAGACAGTAAGGGTGTGGTTGCCGTAGCTAAAGCTGATGGTGAAATTAAAGAAGGTGACGTGGAACGAGCGTTAGAAGCGGCACAAGCCGTAGCTACTCCACCGAATTATGAAATCGTTCATGTTTTACCTCAAGTTTTTTCAGTTGATAATCAAAATAATATTAAAGATCCGATTGGAATGACAGGGGTGAGACTAGAAGTTCAGGCTAAAATTATTGAAGGCTTATCTTCACAAATTAAAAATTTAACTAAATGTGTTTATCGAACTGGTTTAGAAATTAATCAATTGGTTTTTAATATTTTAGCTGCCTCTGAAGCCGTTTTAACTAATCGACAAAAAGAATTGGGTGTAGCAGTGATTGATATTGGTCACACAACTACTAGCGTGGCAGTCTTTGAAGAAGGAGATTTATTAACGGCTAAAGTTTTACCAATTGGTTCGGCGCATATCACTAATGATATTGCTTTAGGATTAAGGGTTTCGGTTGACATAGCTGAAGTCGTTAAATTAAAATTTGGATCAGCCTTACCAGATGATTTTTCTAAAAGAGATGAAATTGATTTGCATAAAATTGACGAAAAAGAGGAAGAAAAAGTATCTCAAAAACACGTCGCTGAGATTATCGAAGCGCGAGTAGAAGAAATTTTTAAAATGGTAGACAAGGAATTAAAAGAAATTGATCGGAGTGGTAAGTTGCCAGCAGGAGTAGTCTTGTGTGGTCAGGGCGTGAAATTAAAAGGTTTGGGAGATGTGGCGAAAAGAGTCTTAAGGTTATCCGTTGGTTTGGGTTATCCTCAAGATATGTTAATAGCGATTGATAAATTAAACGATCCTGGTTTTGCTGCGAGTATCGGTTTAGTCGTTTGGGGGGCACAAAGCCAAGCGATGGGTAGTAAAAATAATTTAAACAATTTGATCGGCTCGTCTGTTAATAAAATTTTTGCTATAATAAAGAAACTTATAAAAAAATTTATTCCTTAGTTATATTTTATAAATTTATTAAATTAAATATATATGCCAGAAGTAAAACCTAACATAGAAACTTTTGCCAGGATTAAAGTTGTAGGAGTCGGTGGGGCTGGAGGATCGGTTATTTCAAGAATGATTGAATCTAAAATTCGTGGAGTTGAATTTGTAGCTGTTAATACAGATGCCCAAGCCTTACTTCGTATTTCGGCGCCCAAAAAGTTACATATTGGTAAAAATTTAACCAAAGGCTTAGGAGCTGGTATGGATCCAGACGTTGGAAAAAAGTCAGCCGAAGAAAACCAAAACGAAATTCATGATTTATTAAAAGGATCTGACATGGTTTTTGTGACTTGTGGTCTGGGCGGAGGAACTGGGAGTGGCGCAGCACCAGTAATAGCTGAGATTGCTCAAGATTGTGGCGCTTTAACTGTGGCAATTGTAACAAAACCATTTGCTTTCGAAGGTTTACAGCGTGGCAATATTGCTGATCGAGCCTGGGAAGAACTAGCCGGTAAAGTAGACGCTATTATTACAATTTCTAATGACAGATTGTTACAAATTATTGATAAAAAAACAACCTTAATCGAATCTTTTAAAGTCGTTGATGAAGTTTTAAAACAAGCAGTCCAGGGTATTTCAGAAATTATTAATGTGCCAGCTTTAATTAACATTGATTTTGCTGATGTTAAAGCCGTTATGAAAGAAGCCGGCACGGCTTTAATGGGAATTGGCAAAGCTAATGGTGAAAATCGGGCGGTTAGTGCAGCCAAATTGGCCATTACTAGCCCGTTACTTGAAAGTTCGATTGAAGGTGCTCGGGGCATTTTATTTACTATTACTGGCAGTCCAGACATGGCTATGCACGAAGTTAATGAAGCTTCTAAAATTATTACTGAATCGGCCGATACTAACGCTAAAATAATTTTTGGTGCCGACGTAGATGAAAAACTTAAGGATGAAATTAGAATTACAGTGATTGCAGCTGGTTTTGAAAAAATAAAATCAGCTGGTAATCGAAATTATTTATTGGATAATAAAACCCAAACGGTTCCTTATCAGACCAAAAAAGATCATTTTTTTGAAAAGGGTTACAGGGATGAAGAAAGTGGCATAAAAAAAATTGATAAATACACCAGCGATGAAAAAGATTTAGACGAACCAGCTTTTTTGCGTAAATCTGACGAAGAAAAAGAATTAGAAATTCCAGCTTTTTTGCGTAAAAAAATAGACTAAAATAAAAATCAAAATAAAATTATCAACTTTTAGCAGATTTAAATCATTTTTTAGATAAGTTATAACTAGATTTGACAGATAATAAAAAATAAGACTTTTTATGAGTGTCTTATTTTTTTGCTCTCTTTGAGTCTTAATTTTTTAAAAAATAAATAATAAAATATTTTAAAAATATGGTTTACAAAAAAAATAAAATTGAACAAGTTCGCAAACGTGATGGTCGAATTGTTGATTTTGACCAAAGTAAAATTACTCAAGCTATTTTTAAAGCTTTAAAAGCTGTTGACTTGGAAGACGAAAAAAAAGCTGAAAAAATTTCTGATATAGCGATGGAAACTTTAAATAAAAAGTTTCATCCAAGATCAATTCCAGCGATTGAAGAGATTCAAGACGTGGTTGAAGAGTCTTTAATAAAAGATAAACAGATTAAAGCAGCCAAAGCTTATATTTTGTATCGTGAACAGCATGCGCGGTTACGTGATTTACAACAATTTATTGATTCTGATAATTTAATTGAAGGTTATTTAAAAAATACAGACTGGGAAGTAAAAGAAAATGCCAATATGGGTTATTCTTTGCAGGGTTTAAATAATCATGTTGCCTCAGCAGTTTCTAAACATTATTGGACGGGAAAGATTTATCCTCAAGAAATTCGCGATGCTAATGAAAATGGCGATTTGCATATTCATGATTTACAAACCTTAGCGCCTTATTGTTGCGGTTGGGATTTGGAAGATTTAATGCTTAAGGGTTTTGGTGGCGTTTGGGGTAAATTACAATGTTCTCCTCCAAAACATTTACGATCTGCCTTGGGTCAAGCAGTTAATTTTTTCTACACTTTACAAGGTGAGGCAGCTGGAGCACAGGCTTTTTCGAGCTTTGACACATTATTGGCACCGTTAATTAGATACGATAATTTAGATTATAAACAAGTTAAACAATCTTTGCAGGAGTTTATTTTTAACACAAATGTACCGACTCGGGTTGGTTTTCAGACGCCATTTACAAATATTACCTTAGATTTAAATGTTCCTTCGACTTATAAAGATAAGCCGGTTATTCTTGGTGGTCAACCCCAAAAAGAGACTTATGGTGAATTTCAGGCCGAGATGGATATGTTAAATATTGCCTTGGCAGAGGTTATGACTGAAGGCGATTCGGCCGGTCGGGTTTTTACTTTTCCTATTCCAACATATAATATTACTAAAGATTTTGATTGGAACTCCCCAATAGTTGATAAAATTATGGAAATGACTGCCAAATTTGGTATTCCTTATTTTGCCAATTTTATCAATTCAGATATGGACCCATCAGATGTTCGTAGTATGTGTTGTCGTTTACGTTTAGATAATCGAGTTTTAAGAAAGCGTGGTGGTGGTTTGTTTGGCGCTAATCCTTTAACCGGGAGTATTGGTGTGGTGACGATCAATATGCCTCGGATAGGTTATTTAGCTAAAACTGAAAAAGATTTTTATGAACGCTTGGTTAAATTTATGGATATAGCAAAAAATAGTTTAGAAATCAAACGAGAAGCTTTGGAAAAATTTACCAGTGAAGGTCTATATCCTTATTCAAGATTTTATTTATCAAGTGTCAAGGAAAGATTTAATGAGTATTGGAAAAATCATTTTAACACCATCGGTTTGGTTGGTTTAAATGAGTGTTGCTTAAATTTTTTAGGCAAAGATAAAAGCATTGATACGCCAGAAGGTCATGATTTTGCGGTTAAGGTTTTAGATTTTATGCGTGATAAATTAATTAAATATCAAGAAGAAACCAGCAATATTTATAATTTAGAGGCGACGCCAGCTGAAGGCACTTCTTATCGTTTAGCACGTAAAGATAAAAAATTATATCCAGATATAATTTGCGCCAATGAATTAGATTACAAAGAAAATCAAGTGAGTCCTTACTATACCAATTCATCTCATTTGCCGGTTGACAAAACTGATGATATTTTTGAAGCTTTAAAACTTCAAGATGATCTCCAAACTAAATATACTGGTGGAACAATTTTGCATGGTTTTATTGGCGAAAAAATGCCCTCAATAGAAGCAACTAAAAAATTAGTCAAAAGAATTGCTGAAAATTTTCATTTACCTTATTTTACTTTAACGCCGACTTTTAGCGTTTGTGCTGAGCACGGTTATATCAGTGGGGAGCATTTTGAGTGTCCTTCATGCGGTCGACCATCAGAAGTTTATTCTCGGGTGGTGGGCTATTTAAGACCAGTACAACAATGGAATGAAGGCAAACAAGCCGAATATCATCAGAGGAAAGAATATGACAAACAACTTAATGTAGCCGAAAAATTAGATGAAAAACAAATTAAACCAGAAAATTAAATTATGCAATTTAATGGTTTTCAAAAAACTTCTTTAATTGAATGGCCGGGTAAAATTGTGTCAATTGTTTGGGTAGCGGGATGTAATTTTCGCTGCCCATTTTGTTATAACCGGGATTTAGTTTTAAAAAATACTAATTTAAAGATTTTTGAAGAAAGTAAAATTCTAGAGTATTTAGAAGAAAATAAAAATTTAATTGACGGTTTAATGATTACCGGAGGCGAGCCGACTTTACAGCCGGAATTAGCTGATTTTTTAGCAAAAGTGCATCAATTAAATTTAAAAGTTGGTGTTGAGTCTAACGCTACAAGGCCAGAAATTATTGAAAATTTATTAAAAAATAAATTGGTTGATTATTTGGCAGTTGACATTAAAGCGCCCTTAGAAAAAGATAAGTATAAAAAATTAACCGGCGTTGAAATTGACGTAGAAAAAATTAAAAAAAGTATAAAATTAATTAAAGATTCAGATATTGAATATGAATTTAGAACAACCATTATTCCGGGTTTATTAAATAAAGATGATATTTTAGAAATTAGTCAAACATTAAAAGGTGCACAGCGTTATGTTATCCAACGGTTTATTCCACAGGAAACCATGATTAACCATGATTTGGTTGAGATTAAGCCGTATTCCAAAGAAGAACTATTAGCCATAGAACGAGAGATTAAAGATAATTTTCAAGAGTGTTATGTGCGTGGATTAGATTAGATTTTTGAGTTTTATTTTGTTATAATATAGATATATATTTAATTTTTTTAAAGCATTATTTTATGTCTGAAGAAAAACAAAAATTAGAGGATTTGTTAGAAAAAAATTTACAAATTTCTCAAGAGATTAAAGTTATGACTAAAAGAACTAGAAAATGGATAGTTTTCCAGCAGATCTGGTTTGGTCTTCAGGTTGTAGTTATTCTTTTGGTAATTGCCTCGGCTTTAATTTATGTGCCACCTTTTATTAAATCCTTGGGTAATTTATATGAAAATTTTACAAAATCAAGTCCAAGCAATTTAATTAATTCTCTTTTTCAAGAAAATCAAACAAAAAATTTACAAGATTTATCTCAAGAAGAAATTGATAATTTAATTCAACAATATACAAAATAACCATTAAATAAAAACTAAATGGAAGTTAGAGATTTATTAATAATGGGCAGACAAATTTGGGGTGAAGAAAAGCTCAATTTAAATCAAATCATAGTAAGAATGGGTAAAGTTTTTGGAGATATTTGTCGTTATGAAAGAGACGCTATAAAAGATAAAAATCTTCATACAGACGAAGAATTAAAAAAAGAAATGGGCAATATAATTTTTTCAACTATTCGATGGTGCGATGATTTAAATTATGATCCAAAAGAGTGTATTGAGATAGCTATTCAAAGTCAAAAGAAATTTTTAAAATAGTTTATGCAAGACTTAATCAATCAAATTGAGGAGCTTCAATCTCGGATTTCCCGCACATGGAGGTTTCTTTGACCTTGCTCAAAAAGAAAATAATTTAATTCAATTAGAAAAACAAATGAGTCAGCCGAATTTTTGGCAGGACAGGGTTAAGGCAACTCAAATTAGTCAACAAGCAGCTGATTTAAAGCAAATAATTGAAGATTGGCAAAAAATAAAAAAAGAGACCCAAGATTTATTAGAAATAACGCAACTAGACAAAGAGGATCAAGATGTTAATTTACGTCAGGAAATTGAAACAAAATTAAATAAACTGGTTCAAAAGTTCGAACAACTCGAATTTTTTGTTTTATTATCGGGCGAATATGACAAATATAATGCCGTAATGACCTTGCATGCTGGTGCCGGTGGTGATGATGCCCAAGATTGGGTAGCTATGTTGCTGAGAATGTATTTACGCTATACTGAGAGTCAAGGTTGGCAAACTAAAATTATCGATCAATCGGTTGGCAGTCAGGCCGGTTTTAAAAGCGTACAAATTGAAATTAAAGGTAATTATGCTTATGGCTGGTTAAAAAATGAAGCCGGGGTCCATCGTTTAGTGCGCATCTCACCTTTTGACGCTGAGAAAATGCGTCATACCTCTTTTGCCTTGATAGAGGTTTTGCCAGAGATGGATGAAATTGATGAAAAAGAAATTCAACTTCAAGACAAAGATTTACGCATTGATACTTTTTTGTCATCTGGTCCCGGCGGTCAAGGTATGCAAAAAAATGAGACAGCCGTGCGCATAACACATTTACCAACTAAAATATCAGCCTCTTGTCAAAGTGAACGGTCGCAATCTCAAAACAAAGAAACCGCTTTCAAAATTTTAAAATCAAAGCTTTATCAATATTATCAAACCCAAGAAGATGAGGAAAAAAGAAAATTGCGTGGAGAATTTAAATCAGCTGAATGGGGCAATCAAATTCGTTCTTATGTCTTACACCCTTATCAATTAGTTAAAGATCATCGGACTAATTATGAAACTTCAGATGTCGAAGGAGTTTTAGGCGGTGATTTAGATAAAATTATTGAAAGTAATTTAAGAAAAAAAAATGACTAGATTTGAAAAAATAAAAAATAATAAATTAGTTGTGAATAGTGGTATTTTTTTTGTGGGTAGTTTTGCAGTCAATCTAGGTAATTATATTTTTCATTTTTTAATGGCGCGCATGTTAGATGTTCAAGTCTATGGCGAGTTGCAGTCTTTAATTGCTTTAACGGCGATTTTCAGTATTCCTTCGGGAGCATTATTAACACTAATTGTTAAATATGTAGCTAATTTTAAAGCTGAAGAAAATATTAACAAAATTTATACTTTATTTATTAAATCAGTTAAATTATTTGGTTTAATAGCCTTGGTTTTAATTTCGATAATTATTATTGCTAGTCCGCATTTGGCTGATTTTTTACAAATCAATTCAAGCGTTCCAATTTTAATTTTGTCGTTGAGTGTGCTTTTAGCTTTTTTTAATTCTATCAATCACGGTGTTTTACAGGGTTTGCAAAAATTTAAATCTATTACTTTAATTAATTTGTTAACCGTCGCTAGTAAAGTGATTTTAGCGGTTATTTTAGTTAAATTAAGCTTGCGGGTAAATGGAGTTTTGGGCGCAATTGTTTTATCGGGCATAATTGGTTATTTAATTACTTTTATGCCATTAAAATTTTTATTTAAAAAGACACAAACAACGGACATTAATACTAAAGAAATTTTTAAATATATCTGGCCGGTTTTTTGGACGGTTTTATTTACTACCTTATTATACAATTTAGATGTAGTTTTAGTTAAACATTTTTTTAGCCCCGAAATTGCTGGGCAATATAGTGCCTTAGCTTTGATTGGCCATATTATAATTTTTATAGCCGGACCAATGGCCACCGTGATGTTTCCAATGGTGGCGCACGCTCATACTCGAGGAGAGAAGCATTATGCTATTTTCAAACAAACTATTGGTTTGACCCTAGGCATGGGTTTATTGGGAGTTTTGGGTTATTTTATTTTACCTAATTTAATTATTAAGATTTTAGTTGGTAATAAATTTTTAAATATGGCTCCGTATTTAGGCTGGTTTGCGATTTCGATGTTGTTATATTCATTAATTAATACTTTGAGTCGATATTTATTATCAATTTACTCAGTTAAATATATTTATGTGCTTTTAGTTGGAATTTTATGCCAAGTCGCAGGTATTTTTATCTGGCACGAAAATTTGTGGCAAATTGTGTGGGTGATGAATGCCAGTATGGCCATTATTTTAATTAACTTGTTGATTATTTATTCAAGAGGTAAAATAAAGAGAGTCAAAGAATTGTTAGTTTATAATGATTTATAGTTAATAAAAGTATGCAATTAATTTCTTTAGTTATTCCAATTTATAATGAAGAGCAAAATGTGGAGCTGATTTATCAGGCTATAATTCAGGTTTTTAAAAATTTACAAGATAAATACCAATATGAAATTATTTTTATTGATGATGGCAGTCAAGATCAAAGTAGCCATGAAATAAAAAAAATTTATCAACAAGATTATAAGGTTAAATTTTTACAACTCAGTCGTAATTTTGGCAAAGAAATTGCTCTAACAGCTGGTTTACATTATACCCAAGGCGATGCGGTTATAATGATTGATGCTGATTTACAGCATCCGCCGGAATTAATTCCAGAGTTTTTACAAAAGTGGCACGATGGCGCAGATATAGTTATTGGCATTAGAAAAAAGAACAAAGGTGAGGGTTGGACAAAAAAAATTGGCTCATTCTTTTTCTATAAAATTATGAATCAGATTGGTCGCAACAAAATTACTCCACGAGCAACCGATTATCGTTTATTAGATCAAAAAGTGGTTAGAGAATTCAAAAAATTTACTGAACGAGACAGAATGACACGGGGTTTAATTGACTGGTTGGGTTTTGATAAAGACTATGTCTATTTTACAGCTAATGAAAGAAAATTTGGTAAAGCGACTTATAGTTTTCCTAAATTAATTAAATTAGCTTTATCATCTTTTGTGACGTATAGCTTATTTCCTCTTAAATTAGCTGGTTATTTAGGGACTTTTATTGTTATAACTTCCGGACTGTTGGGTTTATATATAATTATTGTTCAATATATTATTAGTCCACAATCAATGGTTTTTTCTTATGTAGCTCAGTTAGCAGTTTTAAACATTTTTTTAATTGGGGTGGTTTTGTCGTGCTTGGGTTTAATTGCTTTATATGTGGGTTGTATTCATAAAGAAATTATGAATCGACCATTATATATTTTAAAAGATAAACAAGGTTTTAAAGAATAAAAATGAAAATTTTGTGGTTAACATGGAAAGACTTAAAAAATCCTTTAGCTGGCGGGGCCGAGGTAGTTAATCAAGAATTAGCCAAGCGATTAGCACAGGATGGACACGAGGTTATTTTTATAGTTGGGGGGTTTGATGGATGCGCAAAGGAAGAAATTATTGATGGTTATAAAATAATTCGTTTGGGTGGTCGTTGGACGGTTTATTGGCAAGCATATAAATATTATAAAAAAAATTCAAAAGATTGGCCGGATTTAGTGATTGATGAGATTAATACTATTCCATTTTTAGCTAAGTTTTATGTTTCTCCTCGCGTCATTCCCGCGTCCTGCCCGCCGAATCGGAGGGAGGCGGGAATCCAGAAAAAAAATTCGAAAGTTATCCTGTTTATTCACCAACTGTGTCGACAAATTTGGTTTTATCAGATATGGTTTCCATTAAATTTAATTGGATATTTATTAGAACCAATTTATCTTTGGTTATTAAATGATCGAGAGGTAATTACAGTTTCTCAAAGCACGCAAAACGATTTATTAAAATATGGATTTAAAAAAGATGATATTAAAATTATCAGCGAAGGAATAGAAATTCTCCCCCTGCCTGAAGGGGAGATTGAGAGGGGGTGGGAGAATGTTAAGTTTGATCAGCCGAGTATTTTAAGCTTAGGAAGTTTGCGAGCCATGAAAAGAACTTTGCACATAGTGAAAGCTTTTGAAATAGCTAAAAAAGAAAAACCAGATTTACAATTAATTATAGCTGGCGATAGTCAAGATAAATACGGTCAAAAAGTTTTAAAATATATTCAGCAATCAAAATTTAAAGAATCAATAAAATGTCTCGGCCGAGTTTCAAAAGAAAAAAAGATTGAATTAATGCAAAAATCACATTTAATTTGTGTGACATCGGTTAAAGAGGGTTGGGGTTTAATAGTCACCGAGGCCAATTCACAGGGCACGCCAGCCGTGGTTTACAATGTTGATGGTTTAAGAGATAGTGTTAAAAATCAACAAACCGGTTTAGTTTGTCAACAGAATACACCCCAGAATTTAGCAGAAAATATAATTAAATTGTTAGAAAATAAAACAGAATACGACAGATTAAGAAAAAATGGTTGGCAGTGGAGTCGGGAGATTAATTTTGAAAAAAGTTATCGGGATTTTAAAAAAGCTCTAAACTCTAGATAATTTTTAAAATTATTTATTTTAATGGTATATCTGATAGATATTTGATATATTAAATATATAATCTATTTCATATTATTATAAAAATTTATAAAAAAAAGAAATGAAATATATAGATTTTATTAATATTTTTAGAAAAATATATTTAGCTATATGTTATCTCGTCGTTTATAAAGTGTTATAATGTTTCATATAGTTCCGTTTTTTAGGAATAATTTTAAACAAAATCATTATAATTTTAAAATATGGAGAATAAGCCACTAGTTTCAATAATTGTGCCAACCTACAATTCTGAGCAATTTATTAACCAATGTTTGGAGTCAATTCAACAACAGAGTTATAAAAATATTGAAATTATAGTGGTTGATAATAATTCAAAAGATAAGACTAAAGAAATCGCTCAAAGATATACTGACAAGGTTTTTAATCAGGGTCCAGAGAGATCGGCGCAAGTTAATTTTGGAGTAGAAAAATCCAATGGTGAATATGTCTATAAAGTTGATTCAGATTTTATTTTAGATAAAGATGTTGTAAAACAATGCGTTGAAAAGGTAGCCGAAGGTTTTGAGGCTGTGGTGGTGCATAATTCTCCAGATGTGAGAATTTCGTGGATAGCAAAAATTAGAAAATTTGAAGTTGATATGTATAAATATGATATTACGCATTCATCAGCCAGGTTCGTAAAAAAAGAAGTTTATCAAAAAATAGGGGGGTTTAATGGAAAAATAACCGCTGGCGAGGATTATGATTTTCAAAATAAATTAAATAGGAATAATTATAAAACCGGATTTATAGAGGCAGAAGCGTTGCATTTGGGCGAGCCAAAGAAATTTTGGAAACACATGAAAAAGTATTATATTTATGGCAAGGACTTTGTGAATTATAAAGAAAATAATCAAGATGAGTCAAAAAAACAATTAGGTTTTTTTAGAAATGTTTATTTTAAAAATTGGCAAAAATTTATAAAACATCCAATTCTCGGAACCGGATTTATAATTTATAATTTTTGTAAATTTGGATTTGGAGGGTTGGGGTATATAATTGGTAAAAAATAAAACATGAATATAGAAAAATATGCAAAAATAGCTCCTCAGTTTTATTCTGATAAAATTCCAGAATTATTAAAAAAATATCTAAAAAAAATAAATTGGCAAAATTATTTAGATTGTGGTTGCGGCGATGGATCTTTGTTGTATGCTTTAAAAATAAATAAATTTTTTGATAATAAAAATATTTTTGCGATAGATTTGTCAAAAAATAGAATAGAATTAGTTAAAAAAATAAATCAAAATATTATTGCGAACATAGATGATGCAGAAGAAATGAAAACAATAAAAAATAATAGTATTGATTTTTTTGTATCAACTCAGGTCATTGAACACGTCAATGACAAAAGAATGATAAATAATATAAACCGAATAGTTAAAAGTAATGGGATTATATATATTGCGACTGTTTTTAAGAAACGGTATGGGTGGTATTTTTATAGAAATAATAAAAAATGGGTAATAGATCCTACACATTTAAGGGAATATAAAAAAGACAGCGAATTGTTAAATTTGTTTAGTCGAAGTAAATTTAAATTATTAGAGAATAAAAAAACAATTTTAAAATTTCCAATTATAGATTTTTTCATTAAAAGATTTGGAATTAATAATAGAAATTTCTATGATAATAAGTTTTTTAAAATTTTAAGAAAAATTCAAATACCAATATTAGGTTATTATAATTGGGAAATTATATTAATAAAAAAATGAATAAAAAAGTCTCAATAATAATTGTTAATTATAATGGTAAGAAATGGATTAAAAAATGTTTTGATTCTTTGCATGAGCAAAATTATAAAAATATTGAGATTATTTTTGTTGATAATGCCTCTATAGATGGCTCGGTTGAATTAATAAAGAGGTTTTATCCAGAAGTTAAAATAATAATTAATAAAGAAAATTTAGGCTTTGTGGGTGGAAATAATATTGGATATCAGAATTCTACAGGAGATTATATTTTGCTTTTAAATAACGATACAATTGTGACTAAAGATTTTTTGGAGGTTTTAGTAGCTTTTTTAAATAAAAATAAAGATGTTGGGGTTGTTCAGCCTAAAATATATCTAACAAAAGAAGATGGCTTACTTGATTGTACTGGATCTTTTTTAAATAAAACTGGTTTTTTACAACATGTTGGTTTTTTAGAAAAAGATAGAGGACAGTACAACAAAGAAAAAGAAATTTTTAGTGCTAAGGGAGCCTGTATGCTTATAAAAAGAGAATTAATAGAAAAAATTAATTTATTTGATGATGATTATTTTGCTTATTTTGAAGAAACAGATTTTTGTTGGAGGTCATGGCTGGCTGGCTGTAAAACTATTTTTTTACCTCAATCAATAATTTATCATGACATGGGATTGACTAGTCGTAATTTACCATCTCCTTTTATTGATTATCATTCTTTTAAAAACAGAATTTGTACTTTAATTAAAAATCTAGGAATTAAAAATTTAATTTTTATTTTACCACTTCATTTATTTTTATGTGTTATAATAAGCTTCTTGTTTTTTATTAAAGGAAGGACCAAAAATGGTTGGGCAATAATTAAAGCTATAAAATGGAATATAATAAATATTAGAAATAATTTTCAAAAAAGAAAATATATACAACAAAAAATTAGAATAATAAATGATAAGACTATTTTTAATATAAATAATAATCAATTTTCACTTAAAAAGAATCTTAAAAATTTATTTTTATATTTAAAGAGATGGTAGATATTTATAAAAAAGAATATTTTAATAATTATTATAAAAATTTGAAAAAAAATACAAATTATGAAATTAAGCGTAACATTAATTGGTTTTGGGGTTGGTTTAAATATCTTAATAGGTTTATTGATTTGCGAGATGGTAAAGGTAGTAAAGTATTAGAGGTTGGTTGTGCGATTGGAGCATTCTCCTCTATTTTATATAATCATAATTTTAATGTTTATGCTTCAGATTTTTCTAAATATATTTTAAGTGTTGCAAAAAAAGAACATCCAAAAATTAAATTTTATAATTTTGATGTGCAAAAAGAAATTTTAATTAATGAAAAGTTTAATTATATTTTTTCATTTGAAGTTTTAGAACATCTGCATAGTCCTATTTTGGCACTGAAAAATATGTATGACAAGCTTTTGTTAAATGGAATTTTGGTTTGTTCGACCCCCCCTCCATATAAAAAATTTGTTGATATAAACGGACATATAAATGTAAAATCGGCACAGGATTGGGCTAATATTTTACAAAAAGCGGGTTTTCAAAAAAATAAAATTAAAATAAAGCAGGTTCTTTTTTTACCGTTTTTTTATAGATATTCTAAAAAGTTTAGTTTCGTTATTCCCATAAAAATTAATTTACCGTATTTTAATTCTACTTATTTTATAATTGCTCAAAAATGAAATATTTAAAAGAAAAAAATAAAAGATATGTAATTATCCCTAAATTATTAGGATTAAAGACTAATGTAATTGATTTTATTCCTTATTTTTCTTTAGGTGCTTTTATGCATAAAACTTATGAAGAAGATACGGAAGTAAATTTAACTTTTAAGGTTGTAAAATATATTGATAAACCCAAAGAACTCAATAAAAAATTAGAAAATTTTTGGGGAGAGGATAATATACCTAAGGTTTTCTATGAAAAAATATTTTCTAATAAAATTAAATTTCAATTATTAATAAATAAGATTGGTAATAATTTTGAGTTTATTTGCAATAAAAACTATATAAAATATTGTCCATTTAGGATTGATAGAATGTATCCTCCCGGAGGGCATTTACAAAATTCTGCAATTTTTTCTTTAGCAGAAATAGGATGTTCAGTGTTGCACTGTTCTTGCATATCTAGGGATAATGATGGGATATTAATAGTCGCAAGTTCAAATACAGGCAAGAGTCTAACATCATTTTTAAGTATTAAAAGAGGTTATAAATTTATATCAGAAGATATGGTTGTATTAAAAGATAATTATGCCTATTCTGCTCCTTTAATATCTTATAGGTCTTGTTATGAAAATTTCGAAAGGAAAGATAGAATTATTAAAAAAAATAAAAAAATACTGGATGAGATTATCGATATTCTAAAATTATTTTTAAGTTTATTTAAAATATTTAAATTTAAAAAAGTACCTTCCTCAGAAAGATTTGATAATTTTATTAATAGCAATAAAGTAATGAAAAGAGTTAATATTAAAAAAATAATCATTTTGGAAAAAGGGGGAAATGGTATTAAAAAATTAGACAAAAGAGAATGCCTAAGAAAAATTTTAATACTTAATAGGGGAGAGTTTACATATTTTCATGATACTTTTTTAAGAGCTATGTCATATTTTAATGTGAATATAAATATAAATAAAATTATTCAAGAAGAAGAAAAAAATATTAAAAATGTCATAGAAAATTCCGACTGTTATTTGTTTAAAAGTGATAATCCTTTTAAATTTATTGATTATTTAGATGAAATATAAAAATTTTTTAAATAAAAATTTTTTTTTAGTAATAATTTTAATTATTTTATTTTTTTTACCATTTTTTTGGAGTAAAAATAGTTTATATAATTTGGGCGGAGACGATTCAAGACTTTATACGTATTCTCCTGTACATTGGATTAAAAATGTTTCTTTGTATTCTTGGTTTAATAATGGTTTATCGGGTGGATTTAAAAATTATAACCCACAATATTTTTATTTACCTTTTAATATAATTACGGTATGTTTAAAATTTTTGTTACCCTTTATAAATTTACAAAAAATAATTTATGGATTAATTATTGTAATATCTTTTTTATCAATTTATAAAATCTTAGATGAATTAATAGAAACTAATAAAAAGGGTAAATTTTTTATTCAAATATGTGCAGGGTTATATTATATTTCTTTTCCTCTGTTTTATTCTCTAATTTGGCCAAACGCCTTAAAAGGTTTTTATTGTCTATCGCTTTGTCCTTTGATTTTTTTATTCTTTTTAAAAGCCGTTAAAAATGATAAAATAATATATTTATTTATAGGTGCTGGGTGTAGTTTAATTTTTAGTATCGCATTGTTTTCTATTCCATTTTTAATACCCTTTTTTATCGGGTATTTTTTATTTTTTATTTTTTATTTTTTACTAATTAAAAATAAAAGGAAAAGTATTATAAAATTTTTTATTTTTTATTTTTTATTAATTTTTTTGTTAAATTCTTTTTGGTTAATACCCTTTATTCATTCCTCATTTTATGAAAATCATCAGGTGTCAGTTTCTTTGGCTACAGACAGTAAAGATAATGCAATGCAAACAATAGAATGGGTATTGCCTAAAATTAGTTTAATAAAACATTTCTGTGGAACATCAAGCGATAATTTTGGTGACATAGATGGGTTTTGGGGCATGGTTTCAAAAGAATATTTTAATTTTATAAATATAAGTATACTTTTCCCAATAATTATTTTTATTGGTATTTTTATTAAAAATAAATATTTCTTTAAAGAAAAAAAATATTTATTAATGACATCAATTGTTTTTTTAATAATTTTGTTTTTAATGACAATAAATATTGGGCCCTGGGGTAAAAAAATATTTTTCTGGTTAATAATGCATATTCCTGGTTTTGTTTCTTTAAGAAACTTTTGGCACAAATCCGTGTTTGCTTATGGTTTATTTTATTCTATTGGCTTTGGTCTTGGTTTTTATATATTATTTGAAATCATAAAAAGAAAATGGATCAAATGTTTTTTAGGTGGAATAATATTTTTAGTATTATTTATACAGGGTGTTCCGTTTTTTTGGGGCTATGCTAATAATCGTTCGATTTTATCAGAAAATCTAAATGGTTTTAATTTTAATACTTCTTTTAATAATGAATTTAAATCTACAATTAGATATTTAGAAAAAATAGAAAGAGAAGGAAGAGTTGTTACGATTCCTTTTACTACGGGTGGTTGGTCTATAATTAATGATCAGAATCAAGAAGGGCTTTTTATAGGAGGCTCTCCTATAAAAGTATTGACGGGAAAAGATGATTTTAATGGTAAAACTTCTTTTAGGAGTTTACGTTTTGATTTATCAAAAGATGTTAAAATAATGTTTGAAAGAAATAATTATAATTTAATTAGTAATTTTTTGGGAATATTAAATATTAAATATCTTGTTTATAATTCCGAAATTTATAATGAGCATGAATATGACTTTGATCAAATAAGAGAAAAATATATTTGGATTTATCCTTTAGATGGAGAAATTAGATATAAAAATTTAATTGATAATTTGCCAGTAAAATTAGAAAAAACATTTGGAGAATGGCAGATTTATGAATTTGATGATAATTATTTTTTACCCCATATTTATGTTCCTCAAAAATTAAATTATATTAAGGGAGATTTTAGTAATTTTGAAGAAGTAATTTCTTTTAATGATTATAATATTAGAAATGGAATTTTATTTAAGAATTCATTTTTGGAAAACAATTTTATAAAAGAAAAAGTTAATGATATTTTTATCCCCATAAGTGTTGACGAAGTTAGTGTCGAAAAAATTAGATTACTTATAGAACAAACGGAAGATGAAAAGATAAAAAAGGAATATGAAAAAGAGCTTGATTTAATAGAAAATAGGGTTGTTTTGGGTGATGAATACTTAATTAATATACCAAGTGAAAACGAATATAAAGTTTTTGTTAAAAAGGGAAGCGTTTTGAACAATAATAAAAATTTAATCATTAAGATCGGGGATAAAGAGGTGACAGGTGGACTTGTTGATATAGAGGAAAATTGGCGATCAATGGGTAGTCTTAAATTAAACGAAGGAAATTATAATGTGAAAGTTTTTAATAATAATTCACAAATTTCTGTTGTTAATCCTGGAGATATAATTTTACGAGCAACTAATTTATCACAGGTAACCGTATTGCCAAAGATTGAATTTAATAAAGTTAATCCGGTTAAATATATTGTTAATGTCAAAAACATGACAGAGTCTTTTCCTTTAGCTTTTTTGGAAAGTTTTCATGATGGATGGAAAATTTATCCAAGGTTATCAGATGAACAAAAAATAACAAATGATAAATTCGTTAGCAATGAAATAGCTGGAACAACTCAAAACAATAATTTATCAGAGGGAAAATTTTACGAAAATTGGTTTAAAAAAGATTTATTTAGTGATGAACATTTTTTAATTAATGGTTATGCCAACGCCTGGTGGATTGATATTGATCAGCTTAAATCTCAAAATTTAGATTTTAAAACCAATCCTGATGGGAGTTATGATTTTCAGATTATTTTAGAGTTTGAGCCCCAGAAATTTTTCTACATCGGCCTGTTTGTCTCGGGCATAACTTTAATCGGGTGCATCGGGTATTTGGTGTATGATTTTAGAAAAAGAAAAATTTCAAGAAATTTATAAATTATTTTTTCATGTTTTATTATGTATATGTTTTATTGAGCGATAAGGATAAGCAAAGATATATTGGTTGCACAGATAATTTACAAAGACGTTATGCAGAACATAATAGTGGATTAGTTTTTTCTACTAAAAACAGAAGACCTTTAAAATTAATTTATTACGAAGCTTGTCTCAACAAGAAAGACGCTTTTATGAGAGAAAAATATTTAAAAGGTCAGTGGGGATATAAATACGTTAATAAAAGATTAAATAATTTTTATAATAATTTATAAATTTCGGGGGTGAGCCCCAGAAATTTTTCTACATCGGCCTGTTTATCTCGGGCATAACTTTAATCGGGTGTATCGGGTATTTGGTGTATGATTGGAGAAAAAGAAAGGTTGTTGGGGTTGAAAGTGTGAGGCGTTGATTTACGGGATTGCCGCGTCGTCGTCTGCCGAGTCGGCAGACTCCTCCTCGCAATGACACTTTGGGAACGGGATTGCTTCGTCGCCCGCCGACTTGGTGGGCTCCCTCGCAATGACACCTCGGAGACGGGATTGCGTTTCTGCCGGTCGGCGGGCAGGCGTCATCGCCAATTCGGTGGATTCTTTCGCAATGACACTTTTTCAGGGTCATTGCGAGCCCTCTTCTTTTACTAAAGGAGAGGGACGAAGCAATCTCGTAAAAATATCCTTATGACTTCTAAAAAACAAAATTACGTTTATATTTTAACTAACAAGAGTCGCCAAGATTGAAAGCGTGAAGTGAGTGTCATGCTGAACTCGTTTCAGCATCTGTGATCAAGTCGAACGTTTCATTTAAATAAACGGAGTGAGCGCCAACAGATCCCTGAACTGAATTCAGGGCAGGCTCTGAAATAAATTCAGGATGACAACAGGGGATTTAGGATGACAACTCCGTGAGCGCCAACAGATCCTACCGTAGTGTCATGCTGAACTCGTTTCAGCATCTGTTAACGCTTAAAACATTTTTTTAATTAATACGTTTATCTTGACTACAGATCCTGAAATAAATTCAGGATGACA
>JAQWAS010000002.1:61597-78788 GCA_028707495.1 Patescibacteria group bacterium | reverse complement strand
ACAGATCCTACCGTAGTGTCATGCTGAACTCGTTTCAGCATCTGTTAACGCTTAAAACATTTTTTTAATTAATACGTTTATCTTGACTACAGATCCTGAAATAAATTCAGGATGACAACAGGGGATTTAGGATGACAACTCTGTGAGCGCCAACAAGATCCTACCGTAGTGTCATGCTGAACTCGTTTCAGCATCTGTTAACGCTTAAAACATTTTTTTAATTAATACGTTTATCTTGACTACAGATCCTGAAATAAATTCAGGATGACAACAGGGGATTCAGGATGACAACTCTGTGAGCGCCAACAGATCCTACCGTAGTGTCATGCTGAACTCGTTTCAGCATCTGTTAACGCTTAAAACATTTTTTTAATTAATACGTTTATCTTGACTACAGATCCTGAAATAAATTCAGGATGACAACAGGGGATTCAGGATGACAATACAAAAATTTAAGATGACAAGGCAGAGATTCGGGATGACACTGGCGATTTAAGACACTATTAATGTGTAATAATACTTATAAACTTTGTCTTAATTCAAAAATTATTGTATAATTTTATTAAATAAATAATTTAAAAATTAATTTAATTTTTATGGCAACTAAAAAAACAACCAATAAAAATGAAAAATTGGTTTCTAGGCCGATTAGTAAATCAACTTCACCGAATAAAACCAAAAATTACATGCCTTTGATTATCGGTGTTATTATTGCGGTGGTGGGTATTGGCTATGGAATTTATTCCAGTAACCAAAAACAAATCATTGGTAATGACAAAGATAAAGTGGTGGAATTAAATAGTCAAGAAGGCTCTTTAAAAAGTTTGTTATTTGGTAAAAATAATTATGATTTAAGCTACGCCGAATATGATGCAAAAGCGGTTGAGCTAATTAGCGATTTTGAACCTAATAGTAGTTGGCAGGGCGAGGCCTTTGTAGATCGGCGTATTTTTATGGAGGGAATTTCAAGTTTGGGGTTGACTAGTGCAGAACATGAGTTAGCTAATATTTTTTTAGAAAAAGAAATTGACATGTCAGATGTAAAATATCTGGAATTTTATTTAAATTTAAGTGATAGTCAAGCCTTGGAATTAGCTCAAGTAAAATTAGGCGATACAAATTTAGATAATTATTATATTTACACTTTAAGTAATTTAAACGAAGGTTGGAATTTTTTACAAATTCCTTTAGAACAATTTGTAATTGGTCAGCAAGCTGAAGTAGTTGATGAAGCCGATGAATTTAATTGGTCAAAAATTGGCAAAATCCAATTTGAAATTATGTCACGCCCTAACAATACAGTCATTGCTAATTTTGATTATTTAACCTTACAACGCGACGATTCTTATTTAAAAGATTGGATGAGTCGAGAAAATAAATGTTTAGGTCTTGGCAAAAATAATGATCAGATTAATTTATTATTTAGAAATCAGGGTAGTTTTACAGCCACCTTAAACGAAGTGAGTGGAGTTGATGATTTTGAGTATAAAGCCAAGATTACGCCTCAAATTAAGGGACGAGCCGGTTTATTTTTTAGAGGTGATTATAAAAATAGTCAGGGTTATTACTATATGATTGGTGGAATTGATACGAATACTTGGTCATTAATGAAATATGGCCAAGAGGGTTGGGAAACATTAACCAACGGTCGTATAAATAATTTTACTTTTGAAAAAAACAAAGAGTATTGGTTGTCAGTCAAAGCTTCCGGAAATAATTTAGTTGGTTATTTATCAACTGATAATAATCAATATTCTGAAATTTTTTCAATCAACGACGAAGAGATGTTGTCGGGTGGCGTCGGGGTAGCTGTTTTGGATAGTGCATTTTGTTTGTTTAATGATTTTTCAGTAAAAAGATAGTTTTGAGTATGAAATCAAAATTTAATTTAAACGATTGGCTAGCTCAAAAAATTAGCTTAATTATTGATTCAATTAAGTCGCATCCCTACAAATTATTGATAGCTATTTTTTTATTTTTTATTTTAAAATGGTTGTGGGGAGCTGAGGCGGGAATATTTTTAGGTATATTTATTTTGTTTTTTTTAATGAAATGGGACTCTCGAGTCTTTGTTTTTTTTGGCTTGATCTTTTTAGTGACTTGTCCTTTTTTGCTAATGTTTGAAAAAGAGTTTGTGGCTGAAGATATGGCGGTTTATGCTTATTACTGTTTATTTTTGGGCGTGAGTTTGCAGTTGGTGGAATATTGGCGTGAAAATAGACAGATTAGAAAAGAGAATAGTCGCCAAGGTTAGGAGTGCGGAGCATTGATAGACGGGATCCCTGAATTAAGTTCAGGACAGGCTTTATCGCTTCGTTCCAGGATGACAGTAAAATTGGCGTGTGAAGCGTTGATTTACGGGATTGCCACGTCGTCGTCCGCCGAGTCGGCGGGCTCCCTCGCAATGACACCACAGATACGGGATTACGTTTCTGCCGGTAGGCGGGCAGGCGTCACCGTCAAATCGGTGGATTCTTTTGCAATGACACTTTTTCAGGGTCATTGCGAGCCCTCTCCTTTTACTAAAGGAGAGGGACGAAGCAATCTCGTAAATATATCCTTATGACTTCTAAAAAACAAAATTACGTTTATATTTTAACTAACAAAGGTAATACAACCCTATATACAGGCGTCACAGATAATTTAAAAGAGCGTGCTATTCAACATAAAACAAAAATTAATCCTCAAAGTTTTAGTTCAAAGTATAACCTTAATAAGTTGGTTTATTATGAAACATATCAAGACATCCGAGAAGCGATTGAACGTGAAAAACAAATTAAAGCAGGTTCAAGACAAAAGAAACTCCAGTTTATTAAAAAATATAATCCAGGCTGGAAAGACTTGAGTCTTGAATTGTAATTGAAGTGTTGATTTACGGGATTGTCGCGTCGTCGCCCGCCGACTCGGCGGACTCGCAATAGCACTTCAATGTGATAATTGTTAAATAATTTTAGTTTCTATGTTTTTCAGTTTCTAAGTTTCTAAGTTTTATGTCTATAATCACTTTTTTCAAAAACAAACAACGTTATATCTATTTAGAATACGCAGTCGTGGCACTGCTTATTTTATTACCATTATTATATACTTCAGGTTGTATTTTTGCTTTAGATATGGTGTCTTTTAGTAACTTTAAAATGCCAAATGAAATTAGTAATGGCTTTCCCATATTAACATTTTTACATTGGTTAAATTTAATTTTACCAGGAGAATTGATTCAAAAAATAATGTTATTTTTAATTATTCTTTTGGCGGGTGTGGGCGTTCATAAGTTGGTTCCAGTTAAAAACAATTGGGCGCGTTATTTTGCAGGGTTATTATATATTTTTAATCCATTTTTTTATGAACGTTTTTTAATTGGACATGTTTGGGTTTTAGTCGCCTATGCTTTAATACCTTTTATTTTTAAAAGATTTTTTATTTTTTTAAATCAAATCAATTTCAAAAATACTTTAATTTTAAGTTTATGGTTGGTGGGTCTGGGTATGGTTAGTCCGCATTTTTTGATTATTATGTTTATGATTTTACCTATTTTTGGAGCTGGGTATTTATTAAAAAATAAAAATCAATTTAAGCAATTTTTAAAATATTCTTTGATTGGTTTAATAATATTTTTAGTTTTAAGTTTATATTGGTTAATTCCAACTTTAACTGGCCAAAATCAGATGGGGGATTTAGTTAGACAAAAAATTAGCCAACAAGATTTTGAAGCTTTTCAAACCCTTGGCCAGGGTAGTCAAGTTTTATTAAATGTCTGGAGCTTGCATGGTTTTTGGGCAGAGGCAAGCCAACAATTTATTGTTTTAAAAGAAGTTTTTAAATGGTGGTGGATAGTTTTTGGAATTATATTTGGTTTGGTGGTTTGGGGCGGAATAACTCTAAAATATAGAAACAGAGAAACAGAGAAACAGGAAAAACAAAAAATAACAGAGTGGGTTGCTTGGAGCTTGATTATAACCGGGGTAGTAGCTTTTATTTTAGCCTGTGGCATTGCTCATTCATGGACCAAACCTATTACGGAATTTTTATATAAATATGTACCTTTTTATAGGGGTATGCGTGAGCCACAAAAATGGGTAGGAGTTTTAGTTTTAGTCTATGTTTATTTGGCTGGTTTGGGCGTGGATGATATTATTCAGCGTTTTAAAAAGATTAAATTAGATTATTTAGCTGGCTTGTTTTTGATTATACCACTGTTATTTTCACCTTTAAGTTTATGGGGTTTTCGTGGGCAATTATTTACTTCAGATTACCCTCAATCTTGGTATGAAGTTAATCAACTTTTAAATCAAGATTCACCCCCACACCAAAATATTGATAGTGGGGGTATAGATGACTTTAAGGTTTTGTTTTTACCTTGGCATCAATATATGTCATTTAATTTTGTAAAAAATAAAGTGATTGCTAATCCGGCTACAAATTTTTTTGACCAAGAAATTATTAGTGGCGATAATATGGAGTTAGGCTCTATTCAAACACACAGCCAACGACCCGTTTCTAAATTTATAGAAAATCAAGTTTTAGTTAATAAAGAAAATATTGATAATTTAGGTGAGTTATTAAACGATTGGCAGATTAAGTATGTTATTTTAGCTCAAGAAGTTGATTTTTTAGAATATGATTTTTTAAATCAACAAACAGACTTAGAAATAATTTTTCAAAATTTAGAAATTATACTTTATCAAAATAAAAATTGGACAAAATAAAAAAATGGGGTGTGGATAACTCTTTATCAAATTTTTGTTATAATATAAACAAGTTAATATATTTATAAAATAAAAAAAAGATTATGAAGAACAAAACAGCCTTGATCAAATCAATGATTATGGTAATAGCTATTTTATTAATAGCTGTGCCAGTAATTGGTTTGACCTACAAAGCTGCCTTTGGTTATGGAGGCGGCGGAGGCGGTGGGGGTATTACTTATCCAAGTAGTGCATCCGTCTCAATTAACAGTGGAGCGGCTAGCACGAATGCGCGCGAAGTGACTTTAGCTTTATCAGCTAGTAATGCTACTTTAATGGCTATCTCCAACACTTCAAGTTTCAGCGGTGTAAGTTATGAAACTTATACTACCAGCAAAGCTTGGACACTAAGCGATGGTGCTGGCGAAAAGACCGTTTATGTTAAATTCCGCAGTTCGACGGGTGGTGAAACTGAAGCTAGTGACATGATTACTTATACCATTAGCGCCGACGAAACTCCTGCTGATGATGAAGTTCCTCCAGCTGAAGATACCACACCTCCACCAGCTGACGAAGCTCCAGCTGAAGATACCACACCTCCACCAGCCGATGAAACTGGTTATGACGAAGCTTTGGCTCGTCGTTTGGCAGGTTGGATCTTATTACAAGTTGAATCCAGAGGTGAAGCTTATTATGTATATCCAGGTGATTTAATGAGATATTATTTAGGTCGCCCAGCTGACGCTTTCAGAATTATGCAACACTTTGGTTTAGGCGCGACTCATGAATTTATTACTTCTTATACCACCTACCCAAGTTATGTCATTGGTAAAATTTTAATTGATGTAGATGATTGGGGCAAAGCTTACTATATCTATCCAGGTGATGCTAAAGCATATTATTTGGGTCGTCCAGCTGACGCTTTCAGAATTATGAGTGATTTAGGTTTAGGTATTACTAATGCCAATCTAGAAAAAATTGAAGCAGGAAGTTTATAGACAGTAATTCAATCTTAAATTTTAAAACACCTTGGTTAACGCCGGGGTGTTTTTTAAAATTATAATATTGTCATTCCCGCGCAGGCAGACAAAAGAAATTGTCATGCTGAATTTATTTCAGCATCTGGGTCAGCGCATAACAGATCCTGAAACAAGTTCAGGATGACACACAAGAGATGCTTAGTTGCCGCCCCAAATCCCACGTATCTTCAGCCGGGTTTTAACATTTTAATTTAGTCTAAAAATAAAAATTTAGATATAATATAGTATGATGCAATTAACAAAAAATAAAATTTTTGTTTTAAGTTTAATCTGTTTTATCGTTGGGATCGCTGGCCGGTCTTGGATTGAATTTGATTTTAATTGGTTAATAATTTATATTTTTATTTTAACGTCAGTGACGACGATTTTTTTGTTTTATAAAAATAAAACAGTTTTGGCTATTGGTTTATCTATTCTTTTTTTATTTTTAGGTATAGCTAGATATCAATTAAGTTTGCCTAAAATTGATAAACAAAATTTGGCTTTTTACAATAACCAAGAGGTGGTTTTAGAAGGTATAGTTTGTCAGGAAAGTGATATTCGGCAATCGAATGCAAAAATAAATTTGCAGGTCGAAAAAATTTTAATCGATGAAAATTGGCAAGAGGTAAAAGGTAAAGTTTTAATAACTACTTTTTTATATCCAGAATATAATTATGGTGATAGATTGGAAATTAAAGGTAAATTGCAACCACCTGAACAAATTGAAGATTTTAAATATGATCGTTATTTAGCGCGTTTCAATATTTATTCTTTAATGTATTATCCGCGGATTAAAGTTATTCAAGCCAACCAAGGTAATAAAATTTATGCTGGTATTTTGAATTTTAAAAATAAATTTAAAAAAGTTATTGATCTTAGTCTGCCGGGTGAACAAGCTGGCATTTTTGGAGCTATGACTTTAGGCTCTCGGCGGGGCGTGTCAGAGAATTTAGTCCAAAATTTTAGTTTAACTGGCACCAGTCATGTGATGGCTATTTCAGGCCTACATATTACAATTATTGTAACTATTTTAATGGGTTTATTAATTGGTCTGGGTTTAAAGCGCAGTCAGGCTTTTTATGGCGTAATTATAATTTTATTTTTATATGTAGTTATGATTGGTTTTCCAGCTTCAGCTATGCGAGCGAGTTTAATGGGTCTAATGGTTTTATGGGCAATGAAAGAAGGGCGTCTAAATCAATCGACGAATGCTCTATTGATAGTGGCTTGTGTTTTACTTTTGATTAATCCCAAACTCTTGCGAGATGATTTGGGTTTTAAATTATCGTTTGGTGCGGTGCTGGGTATTATTTTAGTCGCACCGTTATTAGAAAAAGTTTTTCATAAATTACCCGAAACCTTAGGTTTAAAATCTTCAATTACCATGACTTTATCAGCTCAGGTTTTTACTTTACCATTAATTGTTTTAAGCTTTGGAAATTTATCTGTAATTAGTCCCATAGCTAATGTTTTAATTTTACCGGTGGTGCCATTGATAATGATGTTGGGTTTAGGCGCCAGTTTGATCGGTTTAATAAGTTTAAAAATAGCTCAAATTTTATTTTGGCCGGTGTGGTTATTGTTAACTTATATTATTAAAATAGTAACTTGGTTCGGAGAGCTAAATTTTAGTAGTTTAAAAATTGAACGCTTGTCGGACGGTTTAGTGATTGTGTTGTATTTAGTTCTGATTTGGGTGATTTGGGAATTTAAAAGAGCTAAAAATAAGTGTAGGGGTTAGTGAGTGGGGCGTAAATAATGTCATTCCCGCGCAGGCGAGGCCTACCCGCCGGCAGGCAGGATCCAGGGTTAGTCACACTAAACATTGATTTAAAAATAAAATTTTAAATACCTTATTTTCTTTTGTAACCAAAAGAAGCAAAAGTTTTGGGGTGGCAAAATCTCCGTCGAGTCGGCGGACTCCATCGCAATGACATTCATATTTTATGCAAATCAATTTTAAAAAATTATACAAAATTATCGGCGGGTTGATATTAGTCGCCGGAATTTTAATTGGCATTATTGTAGCACAACCCAGGGATAAATATTTAGACGTGACGGCTTTAGATATTGGTCAGGGCGATGCCATTTTAATTCAAACGCCGTATGGACAAGATATTTTAATTGATGGCGGACCGGATAATAAAGTTATTACTCGACTGGGTGAAAATATGCCGTTTTATGATCGACAAATTGATTTAATGATTTTAACTCATCCAGACGGCGATCACGTAACTGGTTTAATTGAGGTTTTAAGAAGATACCAAATTGATCAAATTTTATATACTGGAGTAATTCATTTTTCACCCGCTTATCAAACATGGCTAGATGAAATTAAAAATAATCAAATTGAATCTAAAATAGCCCAAGCTGGCCAGATAATAGATTTAGGTCCAGATTTATCTTTAGAAATTTTATATCCTGAACAAAATTTTAATGGCTTAGAAATGGAAGATTGTAATATGAGTTCAATCATGGCGATGTTAGTTTATAAAGATGTTAAGTTTTTATTAACCGGTGATGCGCCGATTGAAATTGAAGAGCAATTGTTGCAACAAGAAGTAGATTTAAAAAGTGATGTTTTAAAAATTGGACACCACGGCAGTAAGGGTTCGACCAGTCTAGAGTTTGTACAAAAAGTTATGCCGACTTGTGCAGTTATTTCCGTAGGAAAAGATAATTCTTTTGGTCATCCAAATTTGCGAGTGTTGAGTAATTTAGAAAAAGTCAATGCGCAAATTTTAAGGACAGATGAGATGGGAGATATTAAATTAAGGAGTGATGGGCAAGAAGTGTGGGTGGTGGAGTAGGAGAGTAGGGTTGATGTAATGTATACTTTTAAATTCCCTCGTTCTTGCAACCAGAATAAGTTGTCATGCTGAATTTATTTCAGCATCTGTAGTTTAAAACAAACGCGTTCATTAAAAATGACATTCTGAGCGCTGACAGATCCTGAAACATCCTCCGATTTGGCGGACTAGAGTTCAGGATGACGGGCAAAAAATAAATTTATAATGATACTTTAAATATTGGGGGGCCTACGGGTCCCCTTTTTTCTTGCTAAAAATTCAAATTTTGTTATAATAAATAAATTAATTTTTAAAATATAAAATATGATTTCTCCCAAACAAGAAAAAACTCTCGCTTTAATTAAACCCGACGGGGTTAAACGTGGTTTAACCGGTGAAGTTATTCGTAGGATCGAACAACGTGGTTTGAAAATTGTCGCTCTAGAATTGGTTGAAGTAACGCGTGATCAAATTAATGATCATTATCCTAAAGACAAAGAATGGATTACTCGTTTAGGGAGTAAAACTATGAGTACTTACAATAAATACGGTATTTCAGCTAAAGAAGAATTAGGCGTTGAAGATGAATTTGAAATTGGCCAAATGGTACGCGAATGGATTTTAGATTTTATGACTTCAGGACCAATTGTTAAAATGGTGGTGCAGGGTATTCACGCGATTGATATGGTACGTAAAATGGCTGGTCACACCTTACCTAACATGGCTGAAATGGGGACGATTCGGGGTGATTATTCGGTTGATTCGCCCGCGGCCGCTAATTCTGCTAAAAGATCAGTTCATAATATTATTCATGCCTCAGAAACACCTGAAGAGGCTGAGCATGAAATTAAATTTTGGTTTTCACCTGAAGAAATTCATGAATATTCTCGTGCCGAAGAAGACATTATGTTTTAAATTAAATTTAAATTTAAGCCCCGGCGTCAGTCGGGGTTTTATTTTTTTGAAAAAATTGGTATAATAATATAATTAACAAAAAAAATATTTTCTATGGCAAAACAAAAAAATAACAAAAAAGCTTGGGTAGTGACGGTTGATATGGGCTATGGGCATCGCCGGGCTTCTTATCCATTGAAAAATTTAGCTTACAAAAATATTATTGACGCTAATAATTATCATGGCATCCCACGTGAAGATAAACAAGTTTGGGCTGATCAAAGAAAATTCTATGAAACCATTTCGCGTTTTAAAAAAGTGCCGATTTTAGGTGATGTGGCTTTTGAAATTTTTGATCAATTTCAACGGATTCCCGATTTTTACCCTAAACGCGATTTATCCAAACCAAGCTTACAGGTGAAGGGCGCGATGAAAATTATTAAAAATAAAAATTGGGGTAAACATTTAATTGAAAAAGTGCTTGGTCAAAACTCAGTTTTACCGTTGATTACAACTTTTTTTATTCCAGCTTATATGGCTGAATATTTTAATTACCCGGGTGAAATTTATTGTGTAATTTGTGATGCTGATATTAGTCGCGCTTGGGTAGCAGTTGACCCACGTAAAAGTAAAATTAAATATTTAGCGCCTTGCCAAAGAGTGGTTGAACGGCTACAGCTTTATGGTGTACCCAAAGAAAGAATAATTTTAACCGGTTTTCCTTTGCCAATTGAAAATTTGGGCAGTCAGGCTTTTGGAGTCTCTAAATTAGACATGCGTCAGCGATTGATTAATTTAGATCCGCAACGGAATTACATTAATAAATACAAAGACACCCTTCAAAATAGTTTAAAAATCAAAAATTTTCCTAAAAAATCTAATCATCTTTTGACACTGACTTTTGCGGTTGGCGGGGCAGGCGCGCAGAGAGAGCTGGCGGATAAAATTTTAGAAAAGTTAAAAGAACCTATTTTACATAAAAAATTGAGAGTTAATCTAATTGCCGGTGTCCACAAACCGGTTAAGGCGTATTTTCAAAATTCAATCAATCGTCATGGTTTAAAAAAATGTCAAGACAAGGGAGTTAGAATCCTGTTCGAAGATGACAAACAGGAGTATATGAAAAAATTTAATCAATGGCTTAGAACAACTGATGTTTTATGGACCAAACCTTCGGAATTGAGTTTTTATGTCGCTTTGGGCTTGCCAATCATCATTGCTCCGCCAATTGGTTCACAAGAAGATTTTAATAAAACTTTTTTGATTGACTTGGGGGCGGGGTTGGAACAACTTGATATGGATTATGTTGATGAATGGTTTTTTGATTGGATTAATAGCGGTCGTTTAGCTGAGGCAGCTGCTCAGGGTTTTTTAGAAGCGCCTAAAATGGGCACTTATAATATTCAAACTGTGGTTCAGCATCAGGGTCAAATTAAAGAATTTAAAGGCACTTCGCCTTATTAATAAATTATTCTATGTGGTGGTTTACTTTATCAATTATAGCTTTTTTTCTGCTAGGTTTTGCGGCAGTTGTTGATAAGTTTTTACTTTCTAAATCTAAAATTGTACCGTTGTCTTATGCGGTCTATAATTCTATTTTGGCTGGTGCATTAATTAGCTTATTAATTTTTTTTGAAAAAACTTTTTTCTTTCCACGAGAACATATTCATATTTTAATTATCAGCGGAGCAGCTTTTTTCTTTGCCTTATATTTTATGTTTATAGCTGTTCGAGATGGCGAAGTTTCAAAAGTTAATCCTCTGATAACTTGTTTATCGCCGTTATTGGTTTTTGTTTTATCGTTTTTTTTATCAATCCAATCTTTATCTTGGCTTAAATTTTTAGGTGTTTTGTTGTTAATTATGGCCAGCTATTCTTTATCACAAGTAGGCCAGCCACGGGCACGTTTAAATAAAAAAGCTTGGTTATTTTTAATTTTAGCTTGTGGAATGTTTGCTTTAAATAACAGTTTAAATAAATTAGCTTATGATAGTTTACCATTTATAACTGCTTTTGTTTGGATGCGCTGGGCGACTTTGGTGACGGCAGTAGTCTATACGACTTTAGTCTGGGGATGGCCGACAGTTTTAAATCAAGAAAAAGGAATTTATAGTAGGTTTAACAAAATTATCGATTGGACGCAGAATTTAATTGATGATGCCTTTGAAATTTTAGGTGTTAAAATTAAAACCGATATAGGGGATAAATATCAATGGCCAGCTTTTTTTATCGGTCAGGCAGCTGGTGGTTTGGGAGTAATTTTAATGCAGTATGCTATTAAATTGGGCAATGTGATTTTAGTCACAGCTTTAAATGGCATGCAATTTTTCTTTGTGATTTTAATTGTGTATGTTTTATCTAAATTTTTTCCTCAATTTTTAAAAGAAAACATGCAGAAAAAATATCTCGGCCAAAAAATTATTTGGAGCTTAGTTTTAACCTTAGGAGTCGTTTTAATTTTAATTTAAACAATGCAGACTAAAACAAAAAAAAGATTGATTAAAATTTTAATTATTTTATTAATTTTAACTGGTTTATACGCGGGTAGTTTTGGATTAAATTTTGCTAAAAATAAAAAAATAGAGTATGGCGTTAATTTTAGTCAAAAATATGCTCAAGAATTAGATTTAGATTGGCGGGAAGCTTATTTAGCCATTTTGGAAGATTTACAAGTTAAAAAAATAAGATTAATCGCCCATTGGGATTTAATTGAAAAAGATTGGGGGATTTATGATTTTAGCGATTTAGATTGGCAAATTCAACAAGCCGAGCAATTCGGAACAGAAATTGTTTTAGCTATTGGCCATCGAGTGCCACGCTGGCCGGAATGCCATTGGCCTGATTGGACAGCTAATTTATCAGCTGATGACAGGAATCGTCGCGTAATTTTATTGCTTGAAAATATAGTTAAACGTTATAAAGATAGTCCGGCAATTGTGGCCTGGCAAGTAGAAAATGAACCATTTTTAAAAGTTTTTGGCGAATGTCCACCTCCGGATGAAAATTTTTATCAATATGAAGTTGATTTGATTAGATCTCTAGACAATCGACCAATTGTGGTAACCGAGAGTGGGGAATTGTCAACTTGGCTAAAAGGGTCAAAATTTGCTGATTATTTAGGCACGAGTGTTTATCGTATTACCTGGAATCCGATTTGGGGATATTTTCGTTATCCTTTGCCACCAGCTTATTATTATTTAAAAACACAGTTGGTTAAATTATTTAGACCTGATTTAAAAAATGTTATTGTGACTGAAATGCAGATGGAACCGTGGTTACCAGGAACTAAAATGCTGTATACGCCTTTAGAAGAGCAATATCGATCAATGGATTTAAAACAATTTAACAAAAATTTAAAATATAGTAGTCGTATTGGTTTAACGCCAGTTTATTTTTGGGGAGCAGAATGGTGGTATTGGTTGAAAGAATGTGGCGATGATAGTTTTTGGCAGACAGCTAAACAAATATTTAACAATTAATAATTAATAGTTAACATTAATAACTCGTTTAAGCGGGTTATTTTGTTTGATTTTTTGTAGCTGTTGTTGTGGGAGATGATCAGAGATTATTAATATTGTGTTTTTATGAGATATTTAAAAAATTTTAAAATCCCTTCTCTTCTTTTGTAACCAAAAGAAGCAAAAGTTCTGGGGACGCTAACTCGCCTCACGCCAATTTAAATCTCACCTGACTTATTTGGGGCTCGATACCGTCCCCAGACCCCGATTCTGGTTTAAACGAATAATTTTTTAATCTTTTAATTGAGGTTTTTTGTTTGATTTTTTTATTAAAACAAGCTAAGATTAAAATAATCGGGGCGTGGCTCAGTCCGGTCTAGAGTACAGGTCTGGGGGACCTGGGATCGCGGGTTCAAATCCCGCCGCCCCGACCAGAATAAAGTTAGATTAATAAGAAAAATTTATTTTTTAACATCAAACCTATGGGTGAAAAATTTATACCAAGAAAAGAAGATTCAGAAACTAAACCTAAAATTGAAAAATTATCAATCAATGCTTTTGCTAGTGAAATTGGGCTTCAGCCCGATGCTCAGGGTAGAATCACTTTTGGTCCTGAACATGACCGTTTGGCATATGAATACGCCGAGAAATTTGCTCGGGACAATAAAGCTGAAAAAATTATAATTGATGGTGTAGCTTCACCCGGTGTTATTGCCAGCCTTTTACATGGTGCTCATCCAGCTGAAGGTTATGTCACTTATATACAAAGGGGTGCGGAAGGTAATACAATTAAAAATGAGACAAAAATTCTAGAGCCACTACCCGAGGGTGAGGGACGAGGTCCAGAAGGTTTTACTTGGGTAACAAATGAAACAGATGAATATACTTTTGTTGAATTTGCATTAGGTGGTGATTTTAAGGTTGAAGATTTGGACAAAATTATTCCGCCTGAAGTTAATCCAGTGAAACCGGTGATTATTTCTGGTCGTGGCCCCATTTATTTGACACATACAATTGCTGCTGGTTACAGACATTATAAGGGTATACCAGCGGTTGGGTTTTACCAACCAGCGAGTAAATTTGGTCCAGCTAAAACTGAAATTGGCATTTCGCATGATGAAGAAATCCCTCTGGGTTTAAATTTCGGTGAGCCGACTGAAATTAAATCAGCCAAGGAACAATATGAAAGACGGATTGCTGAAAATTTAACTGATTTAAAAAAAGGAATTGAAGTTGGAGGAATTTCATCAGTAGAAGTAAATGGTAAGGATGTGAAAATTGTTTTAGCTGATGGCGAAAGTTATACTATATCTGTGAGGGAAGTAATAAAAAATTAATAAATTGAAATCTTTATTTTATCTTTATTATTATGATAAATGTGCTATAATTAATATATTAATATTTATAGGATGATACAAAAATATATTAATATGTTTTTAAGACAAAATTTAATGAACTTCAGAAATAAAATTATATATATTTTTTATTTTATTGTTTTTGTTTTATGTTTAATTTTACAAAATTCATCTCCGGTTTTAGCCACCTCATACAGTTCTATAATTAGTGAAGATTCTGATTTAATTTCATTTTGGAGAATGGATGAAGAGTCTGGATCAACTTTCAATGATAGCGAAAATAATCACAATGCAATTATTAGTGGTGGTGTCACCCTGGGTGTCGAATCAACATATATAGTGGGAGATTCTTCAGCCACGGCTACTTTTGATGGAACTAGTGGCTATGCTTCAATTGGAGATGTTTCAGTATTTAATTTTACCCGCGATGATCCTTTTACAATTACGGCCATTATCAAACCTAATGTTGTGCGTTCTGGTATAGCAACAGATTATTGGATTTATACTAAAATGAATCCAAATAGTCCATATAATGGTTTAATGTTTGGGATTAGGTGGGATGGCAATTCGACGTGTTTATTTTTTTTATTTGGAGCCGATTATCCATCCCAATTTATTAGATTAATTAGTTCAAACGATTTATTAAATGGACAAGAATATTTAGTAGGAATAACCTATGACGGCTCAGGAACATCTAATGGAGTAACAATGTACGTTGATGGTAGACCGGTTCCAACAGAAGATGATCCAATGAGTCCAACATCTCAAACAATAGATCTAGGTGAAGATACCACAGCTTCTGGTTATCCCGCTGAAATAGGGAGACGGTATACGATTAATAAATGGTTTAAGGGAAATATTAAAGACGTGGCTATATTTGATAGTGAAAAAACTACGACTTGGATGGGTTTATTGGCCGAAACAGCGCATCCTTCAAATGATTTGACCAGTCCCGTCTATACCGTCAACCAAAGTCCACGTCCTCAAGTTATCTATGATATGGATATTGACAGTGATAATGATGATGTGGTTGATGCTGTCCTAATGTTGAATTTGGAACGTCGTGGTGAATTAGATATTGTGGGAGCTATAATTACTTCAGCTAACAGTAAGGCAGCTCCTACGTGGTTGGCTATAGCTAATTATTATGGTCGTTCTTCAATCCCGACTGGAGTTAATACAGATGCTCCAGGTTGGAGTACGAGTCTCTATGATTCCACTATTGCCAGTGATTATGGCGTACCAGGTAAAACAGATGCGACAGACTTTGAGAGTTCCGTTACTATTCAAAGGCAATTATTAGCTTCAGCAGATGACAATTCAATTGAATATATAACCACAGGAGATTTAAGTAGTGTTAAAAAATTACTCGAATCCACTTCAGAAGATGGCTATAGTGAATTAGATGGTGATGAATTAGTGGCTCAAAAAATTCGTCATCTTTGGATTGTGGGAGGTAATTGGCCATTCGGCGATGGAGTGAGTGATTTCGGGAGTAGCTCTGCTAAGGCGACTGTATCTAATTATGTATTAACTAATTGGCCTACATCGATTCCAATTATTTTTAACAGTATTAGTGACGGTAATACTGTTTATACGGGTGAGAATGTTATGGAGGCTCTCTCAGCAGATAATCCAGCGCGAGTAGCTTGGGAACTTTATAATGGAGACGATGATCCGTCTAATACTCGACCCGGTTGGGCTCAAATAGCCATTTTACCTCTAGCTCGAGGATTATTATATCATTCTATTACGGATGTAGATTATTCAAGAATAGCAGGGTATAAAGGAACGGCCTCTGTTAATACAAGCACCGGGGAAACATCTTGGGACTTATTTACAGATTCAAATCATAGTTATTTGGGTAAAATTCTGTCAGATGAGTATTATGCAACAGCCATTAATGAATTATTGCTGGATTTAATAGATAATATAGCACCTTGGGCTACCTTAGATGATGATTTTTTAAGCTGGGAATCAGGAGAGGTGACAGTTAATTACAACCTTATCGATGCCGAAGAAGATACTTGTAATCTTTCTCAGACAGCTACTTCAGGTATTGAATATTCAACAGATGGTTTTAATTGGTTTGATGCGACTGATGCCGGTGGTGATTCAGAGGGTTTAACCAACCTTTCAAGCTTAACTACACCAGGTGACGACCATGTTTTTGTCTGGGATTCAGCCACTGATCTATCAACCACTGAAGATAGTACAGTTTATTTAAGAATTAGACCGAATGATGGCGAGCTTGATGCTGATGATTGGGTAACTTCTAGCGCTTTTGGAATTGATAATGTGGCCCCTTCGGCTGTAGGCGTACCAAGTTTTGGCACAATTACCACTTCTTCAATTGAAATTAACAAGCCGGTCAGCGTAACTGAAGATGGCTCAGGTTTAAGTCAATGGCAGGTTAGAAGAAGTAGTCTTACAGAATTAGGTTTTAATGTGGTCGCTACCACTTCAATCGAGGATACTTCCTTATCGGAAAATACACAGTATGCTTATGATGTTCAATTTAAGGATACTCAAAATAATTTGTCTAGTTATGGCACTTCAGCCAGTAAATACACTTTAGTGAATATACCGACTAATTTATCAGCGACAGCCACGTCTACTACTCAAATAGATCTCTCAGTTGACAGTTTTCCTAATGATTCATCAGATTCTGCCGGCTATTATTTTATTAACACCACCACTAGTTCTAGTTCAGGCTGGATTCAAACCAATACTTGGCAGGATACAAGTTTGACTTGTGGCACTTCATATACATATACAATTAAATATCGTAATGGTGACGGAACTGAGACAGAAACTATTTCTACTAGCCAAACAACTGACGAGTGTCCCGATACCGCGCCGTCGGCTACCTTAGATGATGATTTTTTAAGCTGGGAATCAGGAGAGGTGACAGTTAATTACAACCTTATCGATGCCGAAGAAGATACTTGTAATCTTTCTCAGACAGCTACTTCAGGTATTGAATATTCA
>JAQWAS010000002.1:3438-61497 GCA_028707495.1 Patescibacteria group bacterium | reverse complement strand
TCAAACCAATACTTGGCAGGATACAAGTTTGACTTGTGGCACTTCATATACATATACAATTAAATATCGTAATGGTGACGGAACTGAGACAGAAACTATTTCTACTAGCCAAACAACTGACGAGTGTGTTTATAGAAGAACATTACCATTAACCGTTTACGTATTGCCTCAGACGTCTATTTTAGAATCAACAAATAATGAGAATAATAAGGATGAAGAAGAAAACATAGAAGGAGACGAATTTGATCAGAATATTGATAATAGTAGTGATGGTATTGATAGTGAAAATTGTATTGATAATTTAGACAACCCCCAAATTTTAAATAAGGAGAATAAAGACAACCAAGACTATAATAATAGCGAAAATAAAAATTTATCATCTTCGTTGTTTGTTGTGGGGATAACACCAGAGAAGGATGTTATTATAAGAGAGACACTTTATGCAGGTAATTTTATTTATAGTACTGCTAGGGTTAGTAATTTAAAAGTTGAGCAAGACAATGCAGTAGTATTAGCCGATTATTTGATTGATTTTTTTGGAGTTGAAAAATATAATAGATTTTTTTGGTCAAATATAAGCATAAACGGCAAGAAATGGTGGTATCAATATGTAAATGCTTATATTTACGGAGGTTATCCTTTGGAAGCTATTAAGCAATCTATTAAATTTGGCGGAAAAACTGTTCATCCTGTTATTCCGTGGAAAACCTGGAAAGATGCGGACGATTATAAGGATTATATAGGGAAATAAACATGCAAGATATAATTCAAAAAATTAAAAATGGCCAGGTTGGAATTTTACCGACAGATACTTTATATGGTTTAGTGGGTAGTGCCTTAAATTCTCGAAGTGTTGAGAGAATTTATCAAATTAAAAAAAGGGACTTAACTAAGCCCTTAATTGTTTTAATTAGTTCAATTCAAGATTTAAACTTATTTAAAATTAAATTGGAAAAATGGCACAAAGATTTTTTAGAAAAATATTGGCCAGGCGAGGTGAGTGTAATTTTAAATTGTCCAAACGAAGAATTTAAATATTTACACCGAGGTAGTCAGACGTTAGCTGTGCGTTTGCCTGATAAACCAGATTTAATTGATTTAATTCAGCAAACAGGTCCATTGGTGGCACCGAGTGCTAATCCAGAAAATTCAGCCCCGGCTTTAAATATTCAGCAAGCCCAGAATTATTTTGGCCAGCAAGTTGATTTTTATGTTGATCAGGGAGAATTAAATTCATCTCCATCAACTTTAGTCGATTTAACTGGCGAAGAAATTAAAGTTTTAAGACAAGGCAAGGTCAAAATTAAAAATGTCTAAACAAGTTTATGTCATTTGCCACAATATTCGTAGTGCCTACAACGTAGGTTCTATTTTTCGTACGGCCGATGGAGCTGGAATAGATAAAATTTTTTTAACCGGTTATAGCCCAACGCCAGAAAATTATAAAGTTTTAAAAACTTCTTTGGGCGCCGAGCAAAAAGTTAAATGGCAAAAGTCTCGTCAAATTTCAAAAATTATTCAAGAACTCAAAAAACAAAAATTTCAAATTATAGCCTTAGAAACAGGTGGCCAATTACTTTATGATAAAAAATTTAAATTTAAAAATAAATCTGTCTTAATTTTAGGTAATGAAAAAACAGGTTTGTCTAAAACAATTTTAAATCAAGTTGATAAAATTATTTCTATTCCGATGCGTGGGTTTAAAGAGTCTTTAAATGTCTCAGTCGCCTTTGGAATTGCTATTTATGAAATCACTCAACAAAAATAAAAATTTAAAATTAAAGTTTTATAATTCAGCAATTGAAGATATACTTTTTGTTGATAAGCCCAAAGGTATTAGCTCTTTTGATGTAATTCGTATTTTACGCAAAAAGTTAAATATAAAAAAAATGGGCCATGCTGGCACACTTGATCCCTTAGCTTCGGGCTTATTAATTATTGGTGTTAATAGCGGTACAAAGAAATTAAACCAATTTTTAAATTTAGATAAAACTTATTTAATGGAAATATTGTTAGGTAAACAAACTCAAACCGGTGATATGGAGGGGGAAATAATTGCCGAAAAAAAAGTTAGTAAAATTTTAATTAGTGAAGTTAAAAAAGTTTTACAAGAAATGAAAGGCAAAATTGAATTAGCTGTGCCGATTTATTCAGCGATCAAAATTGATGGTAAAAAACTTTATGAATACGCTCGCCAAAAAGTTAAAATAAAAACACCCCAAAGAGAAAATGAAATTTTTTATTTAAAACTTTTAGATTATTTTAAAGAAAAAGAAAATTATATTTTAAAAGTAGAAATGCGATGTAGTAAGGGTACTTATGCGCGTTCGGTAGGTGAAGAGATTGGTCGAAGACTTGGTTATCCGGCGACATTGAAAAATTTAAGAAGATTAAAAATAGGCGATTTTGAAATAAAAAAGTCCAGACGAGCTGGACTTAAGGAGAACTAGTATCTGTTGGGATAGTAAAGGAATCTAACAGATTTTGAATCTCTAAAAAATAAGGAGAGGTTTCGCAAATTTGAAAGACGAAAATACCGGCGACGGCAAAGGTGCCGACCTCCTTGCCTTTATAAAAAAGATTTCTACCTTCTTTAATTATGCCAATCTCGGCTAGTTTTTGTTCAACGTCTTTAGGCGTTTTGATGTGTGCGTTGTTCTGCATAAAGTTGATTCTAAAATTCATTCTCCCTCCAGTGATCTAAGTTGAAATGTTCTGCAATTATCTTAATCTTTTTTAAAAAAAGAGTCAAGCCCGCTAATTAAGCGGGCTCAGATTTTTGCGAAAATGGTTCTATTAAATACGCAATTGCTTTTGAAAGAGGATTTTCAACATCTACACAAATATGTGTATGATCTAGGTTTCCCCAGCTAGCAATTCGAGTGTTGGTTGATGTGTGAATAAAAGATCCACCCTTTTCTACGACGTTGAATTTTCCAAAAGCAGTAGCTACGAGATCAGATTTTACACCAGCACAAAGTTGGTATGTTAAAAATTTTTGACCTTGTTTTGTTGAACAAATAATAGACCTCCTTTTAAAGAACAAAATAAAGAACTAAGTTGTTCTTTATTGATTAGAATAACAATTATTTAATTTTAATAAACGTCGATTGATTATCAATTTTATATCTATCACTAAAACCAGCTGGAACTTCAACTACGTATTGAGCGGGTTGTAAAGAATTATAACTACCACATGGTTTGTGAGTGCAGGGTGGAGCTTCTTTAATAATAGAAACAACTTTAAAATTTTCATCAATATAAATAATGTCAATTGAGAAATTCATATTTTTCATCCAAAAGCTACGGATGTCGGTATTTTCAAAAACAAATAGCATGCCCTCGTCATCTTTCAATTCTTGGCGGTACATTAAACCTTGAGTTTGTTTTTCTGGAGTATCAACAACCTCAGTTTGAATAGTAACAACTTTGTGATCGTCTTTATAAAAAATCACTTTTTGTTTTGAATTGGACGATTGGCCACAAGCGCTTAAAAAAAACAGACTGCCAATTAAAAGTGAAAACAAAATAAATTTGTTTTTCATAAACTTATTTATTTTTATTTAAGGTTTTGATGCACTTGGTGCAGATTTTAACTTTTTTGCCGTCAAGAGTTTTGCTTTGTAAATTTAAATGTTGACGGTGTTTAGTTTTGTTATTAGCATGACTGCGGATATTACCGCGTAGAGCCGTGCGACCACATACATCACATTGTCTGGACATATAATTTATATAAGATTATTATTTATGAAAATATTATAGCGTAGATTTAAATTTTAATCAAGAGCCGTACATATAAACATTTAAACATTTAAACAAAAGGACAAAAGAACATAAAAACATAAAAATAGAAAAACAACTTCAATCGTCATCCCACACTTGATGCGGGATCCAGGGTTTTGTGTCATCCTCAACTTGATTGGGGATCTAGAATTAATATGGGGATTCTTATTTTTTAGAATAAGCTTTGTTAAATTTAAAAGATTTTTTAGAGAGAAGTTAAAAGCGATTAACACTGGATTCCCGGTTAAGCCGGGAATGACGCGTTCGTCATCCCGCACTTGATGCGGGATCCAGGGTTAAGCACATTAGGTGTTGGTTTTAAAATAAACATTTAGATTTAGGTAATTTAAAAATTAATTTTTAAATAATAAAAAGGGCCGACGGATGCCGGCCTTATTTTTTACACGCTTACGCGAGTGAAGTTGTCATAATATCTTTAGGTCTAACGAGTCGGTAACCCCCTTGGATTGTTTCTGTTGGTATTTTTCCTTCACCCCTTTCTAATTCGGATAACTCCAATTTGGAAAGCCGATCGAAGAAAGGAGACAAGGGGCAAAAAGAAGGAGGATCATCTCCTTCTAGTATGCACATACCGATTTCTCCTGATCCATCTTCTGTGGGCTCTCCACAGATGAATTCTCCCTTCTTGTTTTTGTGTAATAACTTACAAGAGGGAAGTTCTTGGATGGGAATTTCCCTATTAATCCATAGGGCTTTGTTTTCTTCTCCCTCACCACCGATCTTAGCCCCTTCTTGTTCATTGAAAAATTTTTCCAACGCCTCCTTGGGGTTATCAGCCTCAACAAGACGGAATCCTCTTGTTTTAGCCGGTAGGTGGTATCGGATGATTTCCAAATTAAGTTGATTCTCTGTATCATAACAGACAAAGATACCAACCTGGTCGATGTGACGACATTTTACATTCGATCCCTGACCAATTTGCATAGATCTCTTAATGATTGGGATTCTGTATAACATTTTTCCTCCTTGTTTTTAGGGAACACGTTTTTTGTTTGATTTTCGAAGTTAAATTGTTGATGTACAATATAGACATCTTAATTTGTAATGGTTTTTTTGTCAATAACTTAGTACCTTCGTAATACAACAAATGCTTGTATTTAATTTTGGATTTTAAAATTTTTAATTTAAAATTTATTTCGGATTTAGGATTGCGAATTTGTAATTTTAGAATTTTATGTTAAAATAAAATATATGTTAATCAGTAGTTTGTTATCCAATCCATTAATGTTTGTGATGTGGATAGTGGCGATTTTATTAGCCATCACAATACATGAATTCGCCCACGCGGCGGCGGCTTTTTATTTAGGCGATCCAACTGGGAAAAATATGGGACGTTTGACTTTAAATCCCTTAGCTCACTTAGATTTAACGGGAACTATTTTTTTATTTTTTGTCGGTTTTGGTTGGGGCAAACCCGTGCCGTTTAATCCCTACAATTTAAAAAATCAAAAATGGGGTCCGAGTTTAGTTGCCCTAGCTGGGCCAGCTTCCAATTTAATTTTTTTAATTTTGATTGGTTTAATCATGCGATTTGTTTATCCATTTTTGGGCTTAGGTTATGAAAATGCTTTATTTAATTTTTTATATTTATTATTAATTATCAACACTTTATTAATGGTGTTTAATTTAATTCCCATTCCGCCACTGGATGGTTCAAAAGTTTTGTTAGCTGTTATTCCAGATTCCATGGCTGATTTTAAAATTAATTTTGAACGCTATGGCGTCTTTGTTTTGATCGCTTTAGTTTTTTTGGGTGACGGAATTTTAACTGGCATATTTGACTTTTTTATTAATATCATCCATAATTTATTTATTCTGTAATAAGGTTTAAATTAATAAAAATTTTTAATATTTAATACCAAATTACATATTTTACTTGACATGAAAATTTACATGTAGTATATTTATACAAATTCTTTTTTTATTATTTTTAAAATCATTATAGTATGCCAACAATTAATCAATTAGTCCGTAAAGGTAGGAAATCAAAATCTAAAAAACCGAAAACGCCAGCTTTGCGTAAACGTTTAAATACTTTAAAACGTAAGACTAAAGAAATAGCAAAAGGATCACCTTTTCAACGAGGTGTCTGTACTAAGGTCACAACAGTTACTCCTAAAAAACCAAACTCAGCTTTACGTAAAGTGGCCAGGGTTAAATTATCTTCAGGTGAAGAGGTGACAGCTTATATTCCAGGTATTGGCCATAATTTACAAGAATATTCAGTGGTTTTGGTTCGAGGTGGTAGAGTTAAAGATTTGCCTGGTGTGCGTTATCATGTGGTGCGGGGAGTTTATGATACTACGGGTGTTGCCAATCGCCAACAAGGACGAAGTTTATATGGAGCCAAAAAGGGCGCCAAAGTCACCAAGGGCAAAGCAAAGAGTGAAGAATAAATTTAAATTAAATTATTATTAAATTAAATAATCTAATATGAGAGGAAAAAAAGCTAAAAAAAGAGATATTATTCCAGATCCCAAATTTAGTAGCGTAACAGTCGCTAAATTAATTAATCACATTATGTCTCGGGGTAAAAAAAGTGTAGCCCAAAAAATTATCTATCAAGCTTTTGATATTATCAGTCAAAAAACAAGCAAAAATCCTTTAGACATTTTTGATTTAGCTTTAAAAAATGTTGGTCCAGATGTCGAAGTTAGAACCAAAAGAGTTGGTGGAGCTAACTATCAAATTCCTTTTCCAGTTCGAGGCGATCGTAAATTAACTTTATCTTTGCGTTGGATTATTGGTGCGGCCAAAACAAAAAAGGGGCAACCAATGGCAGAAAAATTAGCTTCAGAATTAATGGCGGCTGCCAATGAAGAGGGGGCAGCTATTAAAAAGAAAGAAGAAGTCTTTAAGTCTGCTCAGGCTAATAAGGCTTTTGCGCACTTTGCTAGATAGCTTTTATTTTATTTTTTAAACTTATTTTTTTAATTTTTTATTATTTATCATGCTTAGACAATTTCCTTTAGAAAAAATTCGTAATATTGGAATTATTGCCCATATTGATGCTGGAAAAACAACCGTTTCTGAACGTATTTTATATTATACAGGCAAAAAACATAAAATAGGTGAAACCCATGAGGGTGGGGCCGAAATGGATTGGATGGAACAAGAAAGGGAGCGAGGAATTACAATTACTTCTGCAGCTACAACCTGTTTTTGGCCACTAGAGCCACAAGACAAAAAATGTCAAATTAATATTATTGATACTCCCGGCCATATTGATTTTACGGTTGAAGTTCAAAGATCTTTAAGGGTTTTAGATGGTGGCGTCTTAGTTTTTGATGGTGTAGCTGGAGTTGAGCCACAGTCAGAAACAGTTTATCATCAAGCCGAAAAATTTTCCGTACCCTTAATTGCTTTTATAAATAAAATGGATCGTATGGGTGCAGATTTTTACTATGACGTTAAATCTATTCATGAGCGTTTAAATCCCCATGCTTATCCGGTACAATTGCCAATTGGTGCCGGTGAAACTTTTCAGGGTATTGTGGATTTATTTGAAATGAAAGCCGAAATATATAAAGATGAAATGGGAAGAGAAATTGAAAAAACTGAAATTCCAGAAGACATTAAAGAAAAGGCAGAAGAATTTAGACATAAGTTGGTTGAGGCCATTGTTGAGCAGGACGAAAATTTAATGAATCAATATTTAGAAGGTCAAGATATTTCAATAGAAGATTTAAAAAGAACTTTACGTAAAGCAGTTATTGGAAATAAAATTATTCCCATTTTATGTGGATCGGCTTTAAAAAATAAAGGTGTCCAATTTTTATTAGATGCTATTGTTGATTATTTACCTAATCCTCTAGAATTGCCAGATATTAAAGGTAAAAACCTTAAAGATGAATCAGAGATGATTAGAAAAACTGAAGATGATGCACCTTTTTGTGCTTTAGCTTTTAAAATTGCCACTGATCCATATGTGGGTAAGCTAAGTTTTTTTCGAGTTTATTCTGGAAAATTAGAGGCAGGTTCATATGTTTTAAATACAACAACAGGCGATAAAGAAAGAATTGGTCGTATTGTTAGAATGCACGCTAATCATCGTGAAGAAGTTGATCAAATTTTTGCCGGAGAAATAGCAGCAGCAGTTGGTTTAAAAAACACTACTACCGGAGATACATTGTGTGATCCAGAAAAACCCATTGTATTAGAATCAATTACTTTTCCTGATCCAGTTATTTCTGTTGCTGTTGAACCTAAAACTAAAGCTGACCAAGAAAAAATGGGAGTTGCCTTGCAACGTTTAGCTGAAGAAGATCCAACTTTTAAAATTAAAATTGATGAAGAAACTGGTCAAACTGTTATTTCGGGCATGGGCGAATTACACCTTGACATTATTGTTGATCGGATGAGACGCGAATTTAAAGTTGAAGCTAACACGGGCAAAACTCAAGTAGCTTACCGCGAAACTATTACAGCCATGGCTGAGGCTGAGGGTAAATATGTTCATCAGTCTGGTGGTCGTGGACAGTATGGTCATTGTTATTTAAGACTTGAGCCACAAGAACGAGGTCAAGGTTTTGAATTTGCTAATGAATTAAAAGGTGGAGCTATTCCACAAGAATTCGTACCAGCAATTGAAAAGGGCGTTAAGGAAGCATTAGCTAATGGCGTTTTAGCTGGTTATCAAATTGTTGATGTGAAAGTAACAGTTTTTGATGGTTCATATCACGATGTCGATTCTTCAGAGGTGGCCTTCAAAATTGCTGCTTCTCGCGCCATTAATGATGGATTTAAAAAAGCTAAACCAGTTTTATTAGAACCAATTATGAAAGTCGAAGTGATTACGCCAGAAGATTTTATGGGGGATGTGATTGGAGATTTAAATTCCAAACGCGCGCAAATTAAAGAAATGAAAGATCGTGGTCAATCTAAGGTTGTTGATGGTATTGTACCCTTGGCTGAAATGTTTGGTTATGCTACACAATTAAGATCTATGACTCAGGGTCGGGCCAGTTATACTATGGAATTTTCTCATTATGATCCTGTTCCACAAAATGTTGTGACTGCTATTATCGAAGGTAAAAAATAATTAACTTGACTTTTTTATTTAAAATATTATTATATAAATAAATTAATTTAAAAATAAAATATGGGAGAATCATCAATAAATGAAATTATTAATTTAATTCAACCGCAAGACAAATTAATTGTTTTAAAAGATGACCGGCCAGCCTGTGTTATTCTGGGTATGGAAGTTTACAAAAAAATGTTATCCCCAAATAATTCAGGTTTAGACTTGACAAGGCAACAACTATTAGATAAAATAAACAGAGAAATTGCACTGTTGAAAACCTTGGAAGAAGAAGAAGCTTTAGACGGGTTGGATTTAGAATTAAATAATAAAAATAATAAAAGTCAGAGTTTTAAAGAAAAATATTTTTCTGAAATTACCAGTCAAGAAATTTATTACCCTGAACCACTTGAATAATTTTTCAATTTAATATATAATAATTAATATCTTTTTAAAAAATAATTTAATTAACATTAAATAAAAAAATATGGCAGAAAAATTTGAGAGAAATAAACCTCATCTTAATATTGGTACCATTGGTCACGTCGATCATGGTAAAACAACTTTAACTGCGGCAATTTTAAAAGTTTTGGCCGCCAAAGGATTAACTGCTCAAGAAAAATCAGTTGATCAAATTGATAATGCTCCAGAAGAGAGAGAGCGTGGTATTACAATTGCAACAACTCATGTAGAATATGAAACAGCAAAAAAACATTATGCTCACATTGATTGTCCAGGACATGCCGACTATGTTAAAAATATGATTACTGGTGCAGCTCAAATGGACGGAGCTATTTTAGTCGTCTCTGCAACTGATGGTCCGATGCCACAAACTCGAGAACACATTTTATTAGCCGGTCAAGTTGGTGTACCAGCTATGGTTGTTTTCATCAACAAAACTGATCAAGTTGAAGATCCAGAATTAGTTGACTTAGTTGAAGAAGAAGTCAGGGACTTACTTAAAAAATATAATTTTCCTGGCGACGAAACACCAATTGTTCGTGGTTCAGCATTAAAAGCTATTGAAGATCCCAATGGTCAATATGGTGATGCCATTATGGAATTAATAAACAAAATTGATGAATATATACCTGATCCACAACGCGATATTGAAAAACCATTTTTAATGCCAATTGAAGACATTTTTTCAATTGAAGGTCGTGGGACTGTAGTAACTGGTAGAATCGAAAGAGGCAAGGTTAATTTAAATGACGAAATTGAAATTGTAGGTATTCGCGATACCGTTAAAACTGTTGTAACTGGCATCGAAATGTTTAAAAAATCTTTAGACGAAGGTCAGGCTGGTGATAATGCAGGTATTTTGTTAAGGGGTATTAAAAAGGACGACGTTGAGAGAGGTCAGATTATTTGTAAACCAGGATCAATTACTCCTCACACTGAGTTTGAAGCCGAAGTCTATATTTTATCTAAAGACGAAGGTGGTCGTCATACGCCATTTTTCAAAGGCTACAAACCACAATTTTATATCCGCACAACCGATGTAACTGGAGACGTTGAAATTCCTGAAGGCAAAGAAATGGTTATGCCGGGTGATACCGTTAACTTAAAAATTAAATTAATTGCACCAATTGCTATGGAAGAAAAGTTAAAATTTGCCATTCGCGAAGGCGGCCGAACCGTTGGAGCAGGTGTAGTTACTAAAATTATTAAATAAATATGTATACCAACATCCCGATTTATATCGGGATGTTGAGTATGCTTTATAACTAATTATTTTTTATTCTGAAAAATTAACATGGTAGCAGAATTGAAAGAACCTAAAAAATCAAAGATTCAAATTAAAAAGAGCGAATCAAAAAATCCTGAACAACAAAAAATTAGGATTAAAATTAAGGCTTACGATCATAAAATTATTGATCAATCAACTAAGTCGATTATTGATATTGCTCAGAGAACCGGGGCTCAGATTAGAGGACCCATTCCCTTGCCGACAGAAAAAAGACGTTACACGACTTTGCGTTCTACTTTTGTGCACAAAGATAGTCGTGAACAATTTGAAATTAGAACCCATAAGCGTTTTATTGATATTATTAATCCGACAGCCAAAACGATTGAATCTTTGACCAGTTTGAATTTGCCGGCTGGAGTAGATATAGAAATAAAAATGTAATTATTTAACCAAGATTAAAATTGATTAAAGGTAACCCACATGGAAGTGCTTTTAAACATATATTAATCTTAAGGGGGATTTAAAAAAAGACAGAATCAAATAACATTAGAGACTTTAGAAACGAAGATAACTTATCTGGTTTAAAGTCCGGATATTTTTTATTAAAATATGAAATTTATATTAGGTAAAAAAGTAAAAATGAGTCAGGAATTTAAAGAAGATGGTCAGGTTATACCAGTGACAATTATTGAGGCTGGACCTTGCCAAGTGACTCAAATCAAAAGCCAAGAGCCAGATGGTTATATTGGAGTTCAGTTGGGTTTTGATAATAAGAAAAAAATTAATAAAACACTACAAGGCCATTTAAAGGATTTACCTAATTTTAGATATTTAAAAGAATTTCGTTTAAATAAAATTGATCACGATTTCAAACGCGGTGATGAAATTAAAGTTAATATTTTTAATCTAGGAGATGTAGTCCAAACTACTGGCGTGTCAAAGGGTAAAGGATTTCAAGGTGTCGTTAAGCGCCACGGTTTTAAAGGACATCCAGCTACTCATGGTCACAAGGATCAATTAAGAATGCCTGGTTCAATCGGGGCAACCAACGCTGCTCGTGTTTTTAAAGGTACGCGCATGGCAGGTCGAATGGGTGGTGAACAAGTGACGGTCAAAAATTTAAAAGTAGTAAAAATTGATTTAGATAAGAATTGGCTATATTTAAAGGGTGCTGTGCCGGGGGCTAATGGTGGTTTAATTTTAATTAAAAGCTTAAAAGAAGTAAAAGGCGATGACTAAAAATAATTTAAAAATTCAAATTATTGATCAACAAGGTCAAGAAATTAGCCAACAGGAATTATCGCCTAAAATTTTTGACGTTGAAATTAATTCCGGTTTGATTCATCAAGCCGTTGTGACTCAACTAGCTAATCGTCGTCAAAATTTATCTCACACTAAACAAAGAGCAGAAGTGCGTGGTGGTGGTCGCAAACCTTGGCGTCAAAAAGGCACTGGTCGTGCTCGACATGGTTCGTCTCGCTCACCTTTATGGATTGGTGGCGGAGTGACTTTTGGTCCCACCACAGAACGTAATTTTAAAAAGAAAATCAATCAAAAAATGAAAAAGAAAGCCATTTGGATGTGTTTATCTGACAAGGTGGCAAATAACTTAATGTTAGTTTTAGATAAAATTGAATTAAAAAAAATAAAAACGCAAGACATGGTTAGAATTTTAAATAAAGTTTTACCAACAGAAGAAAAAGATAAAAAAATTAAAAAGGTTGATCCCAAAACTAAGGAAACTAAAATTACTAACAAAAAAATAAAAGTTCAACCAAGTTGTTTAATGGTTTTGGACGATAAAAATGATGAACTAGTAAAATCAGCCCGTAATATTGATAAAATTAAAATTATTCGAGTTGAGAATTTAAATATTTTAGATATTTTACAATATAAATACTTTTTAACTACAGTGGCGGGGATACAAAAAATTACACAACTTTATATCAGCGAAGCAAATGCGCCTGAAATTAAATCCACTGTTAAAAAAGTTTCAAAAGTTAAAGAGGCAAAAGTAAGTGCCACTAAAAAATAATATGTCAATTCTAGATAAAATTTTAAAAAAGAAAACTGATAAACTGGCTATTAATTCTCAAGAAGTTGAAGTTAAAAAATCGGCTAAAGATAAGAAAAAACAAGTTGAAACCAAAAAAGCAGTTTCTAAGCTTGAAGTTAAAAAAGAAACTAAAGTTTCAACCGTCAGTAAAAAAACAAGCGATTGGAAAAATTTTCCTGTTTATCGCGTTTTAATTCGACCAGTTATTACTGAAAAAGCCACAGATTTATCAGTTAATAATCAATATATTTTTGAAATTAGCAAACAAGCGACAAAAAATGAAATTAAAAAAGCAGTCGCTGGTCGTTATGGTGTAAAAATTAAAAAAGTTAATCTTATCAACGTTAGAGGCAAACAAGTACGTTATGGCCGAACTCGCGGGAAAACTAAGAGTTGGCGTAAAGCGATTGTTACTTTACAAGCGGGTGATAAAATAGAATTATAAATATGGCAATTAAAGTTTACAAACCAATTACTCCAGGTCGTCGACAATCTTCGGTGGTTGTTAACTCAGCAGTTAGCAAAAATAAGCCGGAGAGATCTTTGATTTCCATCATTAAAAAGAAATCAGGTCGCAATAATAGTGGTAAAATTACAGTTAGGCATCGTGGTGGCGGAACTAGATGCTATTATCGCCAAGTTGATTTTAAGAGAAATAAATTTAACATGCCGGCGGTGGTTGAAACTATTGAATATGATCCTAATCGTACAGCTTATATTGCTTTATTAAAATATGAGGATAATGAAAAAAGATATATTTTAGCACCAGCAGGTTTAAAAGGTGGTGATAAAGTTTTATCTTCCAAAGAAAAAATTGAACCACAATTGGCCAATGCTATGCCATTGAAATTTATGCCGATTGGTGCTGAAGTTCATAATGTTGAATTAGAACCGGGTCGTGGTGGTAAAATTGTTAGATCGGCCGGTATGGTAGCTATTTTAATGGGTTGTGAAAATCGTCATGCGCAATTAAAATTGCCATCAAGTGAAATTAGATTAGTCCCTGAAATGTGTTTGGCAACTTTAGGTCAAATTAGTAAATCAGAACATCGCCACATTAAATTAGGCAAAGCCGGTAGAACGCGTTATTTAGGTAAAAGGCCAACGGTTAGAGGTAAGGCTATGAATCCGTGTGATCATCCGCATGGTGGTGGAGAAGGTGGTTGTTCAATTGGTTTAGTCCATCCCAAAACGCCTTGGGGAAAACCAGCTTTGGGAGTTAAAACTCGTAAGAAGAAAAAGAATACCAATAAATTTATTTTAAAACGTCGTAAATCTAAAAAGAAAAATTAACCTAACTAATTTGTATGTCACGTAGTCTTAAAAAGGGTCCTTATGTTGATCCAAAATTAATGAAAAAAATTAACAAAGCTCAGGCCAATGGTGATAAGGGTTTGATTAAAACTTGGGCTAGAGCTTGTACAATTACTCCAGAAATGGTAGGTTTTAATCTTGGTGTTCATAATGGCAAAGATCACCTTCCAGTTTTTATTACTGAGGCTATGGTGGGTCATAAATTGGGTGAATTTTCTCCAACACGTAAATTTTATAAACATGGCGGTAAAAAACAAAAAGAACAGGATAAAGCTGCCGCCAATAAAAGTTAATTAATTATAAAATATGGAAGTTACAGCTAAATTAAAAGATTTTAGAATGTCAGCTAAAAAAATTCGTTTAGTGACAAATTTGGTTAAAAATATGCCAGTGATTGAAGCTCAGGGTCAGTTAGGTATTTTAAATAAAAAAGTGGCCTTACCGATTTTAAAATTATTAAATTCGGTTATAGCCAACGCTGAAAATAATTTTAATTTAAAAAAAGAAAATTTATATATTAAAAATATATTAGTTGACGAAGGTCAAACCTTAAAACGTTGGCGACCACGCGCTTTTGGTCGTGCCACGCCGATTCGTAAGAGAACGGCTCAGGTAGAGATAATTTTAGACGAAAAAATTGCTTCGGTTCAAATTAAGAAAAAAATTGAAAAATTAGAGAAACCACAGTTAGTCGAAAATAAACCAGTTGAATCTAGACAAGCGCTGCCGGTTACCGAAGAAGAAACAAGTGCGCCGGTTGAATTAGATCAAGATAAAAGCGAAAAAATTGTTGACGTAACTCGACAAGGGAAACATCGTCATCAACAGCATTTAGATCAAACTAAAATAAAGTCAAGTGAAGGAAAAATTAAAAAGTTTTTCCGTCGTAAAGCAGCTTAAATATATGGGACACAAAGTTAATCCAAAAGTTTTCAGAATAGGTAACAATAACGATTGGGCATCGAAATGGTTTTATAATTGTCGTAGCCAAAAAAATGTTGGTCAATTAAAGCAAGATGTTTTAATTAGAGAATTTTTAATTAAAAAATTAAAAGGTTCTAGCGTTGATGAAATTCAAATTGAAAGATCAGCTGATGAAATGAAGATAATTATTTATACGGCTCGCCCAGGTTTTATTATTGGTCGGTCTGGCCAGGGTATTGAAAAGGTTAAAGAAACCTTGAAAAAGAGTTTTGATTTTAATAAAAAAACTAAATTTGAAATAATAATTAAAGAAATTAAGGATCCAAATTTATCGGCTCGGGTAATTCTGGAAACCATTGCTTTGGATTTAGAAAAAAGAATTCCTTATCGTCGAACACTTAAGAAAAATATTGAACAAGTTAAAAAAGCTAATGCTCAGGGTGTCAAAGTTGTCGTTAGCGGTCGTTTAGATGGAGCTGAAATTGCTCGACAAGAAACCTTAAGTTATGGTAAAATTCCTTTACACACCGTAAGAGCTAATATTGATTATGCTCAGGGTGGAGCTCAAACAATTTATGGAACGATTGGGGTTAAAGTTTGGATTTGTAAAGGCGAAATTTTTAAAGGCGAAGCCAGACCGGATAAGGCAAAAGAAGAAACAGATGGTCAGCGGAAAAAATTTTTTAATAAAAAAGGGCCAGTTAAAAAATTTACTCCGACCAAAAAATAATTTTAAATTAAAAACAAGTTTTAAATAAATATATGTTAAGTCCACGTAAAGTTAAACATCGTAAATGGCATAAAGGTAGAACCAAAACCAAGGCTGATCGTTGTGTTGAAGTAAGTTTTGGTAGTTATGGCTTGAAAAGCTTAGAAGCTAAATGGATTACTGCTCGTCAAATTGAAGCGGCTCGTCGTTCGATTACGCGTTTTATTAAGCGTAAAGGTAAGGTTTGGATTAGAATTTTTCCAGATAAACCAGTTACTACTAAAAGCGCGGAAGTTCCTATGGGTGGTGGTAAGGGTGCAGTTGATCATTATGTTGCGGTGATTAAGCCTGGTACGGTTTTAATGGAATTAGACGGCGTAAATGAAGAATCAGCTCGTGAAGCTTTACGTTTAGCTGGACATAAATTTCCAGTTAAAACTAAATTTGTGATTAAAAATTAATTATGAAATTTAAAGAATTAAAAAATAAAACCCCACAGGAATTAGAAATTTTATTAAAAGAATCAAGAAATAAGATTTTAGATTTGGAAATTCAGGCGACAACTGGTCAGTTAAAACATGTCAGGGAGATTCGTAAAAATAAAACAATGGTCGCACAGATTTTAACATTAATTAATAATCAATCTAATAAAAAAAAATAATTTTATGACCGAACAACAAGATAAAATTTATCGTAAATTTACCGGTGAAGTCGTTTCTGATAAAATGGAAAAAACCATCGTTGTTAAGGTTAACCGTTCGAAAATTCATCCAAAGTATAACAAAAGATATATGACGAGCAAAAAATACAAAGTTCATGACGATAAAAATGAAGCTCAGATTGGTGATAAGGTTATTTTTCAAGAATGTCGACCAATTAGCAAGGATAAGTGTTGGCGTTTAATTCAAATTATTAAATAAAGATATGATTCAAGGACAGACATATTTAAAAGTTGCCGATAATAGTGGTGCCAAAAAATTAATGTGCATCAAGGTTTTGGGTGGTTATAAAAGTCGTTATGCTCGCGTGGGTGATATTATAGTTGCGAGTGTCAAAGAGGCCCGTCCTTATAGTATGGTTAAAAAGGGTGATATCGTTTATGCTGTTATCGCTCGAACTAGAAAGGAACAAAGACGATCAGATGGTTCATATGTTCGTTTCGATGACAATGCGGCCATTATTGTTGATCCCAAGAATAAAGAACCTAAGGGGACACGTATTTTTGGTCCTATTGCTCGTGAATTAAAAACACAGGGTTTTACTAAAATAATTTCATTAGCTCCAGAAGTTTTATAATAATATGAAAATTAAGAAAAATGACAATGTAAAAATTTTAGCTGGTAAAGATAAGGGTAAGAAGGGTAAGGTGCTTAAAATATTACCTAAAGAGCATAAGGTTGTAATTGAAGGGATTAATTTACTAACTAAACACGTGAGAGCGCGTCGCGAAGGCGAAAAGGGCCAAAGAGTCCAATTTCCAGCGCCATTAGACGTTTCAAAAGTAATATTAATTTGTTCTCATTGTAATAAGAGTGTTCGAGTTGGTTATAAAGTTTTAGATAATAAAAAGAAGATTAGATATTGTCGGCAATGTCATCAAGTCATTGATCAATAATCTTATTAATTTAAAATATGAATAGACTTAAAGAAAAATATTTAAAAACAGTTCGACCTCAATTAAAAGAAAAATTGGGGTGTCAAAACGACTTGGCAGTTCCTCAGATCAAAAAAGTGGTGGTTAATGTTGGGTTAGGAGCAGCACGAAGTGATGATAATTTTATTAAGGCGGTGGAAAATACCTTAGCTAGAATTACAGGTCAGAAACCAGTTTTAACTTTAGCTAAGAAATCAATTGCTGGTTTTAAGATTCGACAGGGTCAAACTGTTGGTATAAAAGTTACTCTACGGGGAGAGAGAATGTATGATTTTATTGATAAAATTATTGGCGTAGCCTTGCCACGCGTAAGAGATTTTAGAGGTTTGGACGAAAAAATTATTGATCAGGCTGGTAATTTATCTTTAGGATTAAAAGAACATTTGGTTTTTCCGGAAATTAATCCTGATGAAATTGATCGAGTGCATGGTTTGGAAATTGTAATTACTACCAGCGCACATAATCAAGTCGAGGCTTTAGAATTATTTAAGTTATTAGATTTTCCCTTTAAGAAAAAAGAAAATAAATAATATTAATTTCAACAATAATTTATATGGCTAAAAAATCCTTAATTGAAAAAGCAAATCTTAAACCTAAATATTCAACACGCACGATTCATCGTTGTTGGCGTTGTGGGCGTAATCGGAGCTATATGCGTGATTTCGGTTTATGTCGTATTTGTTTTAGAGAATTAGCCAATAGAGGAGAAATCCCTGGAGTAAAAAAATCTTCATGGTAATAATTTTTAAATTTTATTAATTTATTATGACAGATCCAATCGCTGACATGCTAACTAGAATTAGAAACGCCTCGGCAGTTAAAAAGCCTGAGGTAGTTATACCATTTTCCAAAATTAAATGGCAGATAGCTCAAATCTTAGAACGTGAAGGATGGGTGGGTAAAATAAAAGAAGAGGAAAATGGAAGTAATGGTTTTAAAATAATTAAAATCAATTTGAAATATATTGAGAATCAACCAGCTATTAAAAATTTAAAGAGAGTGAGTAAACCAGGCTTAAGAGTTTATGTTGATAAAAATAATATTTCAAAAGTTTTGAATGGTTTGGGTATGTCAATTATTTCAACTTCTCAAGGATTATTAACTAACAATGAAGCCAAGCAAAAAAATGTTGGCGGAGAAATAATTTGTGAAATTTATTAATATGTCTAGAATAGGAAAACAAATCATTAATTTACCAGAAAAAATTGAATTAATAATGGATGATTCAATAATTAAAGTAAAAGGCCCCAAGGGTGAGTTAAGTTTAAATTTGCCGAAAACTATTAAAGTTAAAAAAGACAATCAAACTATAATAGTTAATGTTGAAAATGAAGATATTAAAGAGCAACGTTCTTTATGGGGAACATATAATCGCTTAATTAATAATATGGTGATTGGAGTGAGTCAAGGTTTCGAAAAAAAATTAGAAATCAATGGAGTCGGTTATAGAGCTGAAGTTAAGGGAAAAATATTAGTTTTAAACGTTGGTTATTCTCATCCGTTTGAATTTGAAATTCCAGAAGGCATTGAAATTAAAGTAGAAAAAAATGTTATTAGCGTAGCCGGTATCGACAAACAATTAATAGGGGAAACGGCAGCTAGAATTAGAAAAATTAGAAAACCTGAACCATACAAGGGTAAGGGCATTAAATACGCAGATGAGATTATTCGACGTAAGGTTGGTAAGCGCGCTGCTGGTTCATCTAGTTAATTTTAAACATTAAATTTATGATTAATATTAGTCAAAATAAACGTAAGACAAAGATTCGCCGTCATCGTAAAATTAGACAAAAAATACAAGGCGATGCCCAATGTCCCAGATTGTGTGTCTTTCGGAGTTTAAAACATATTTATGCTCAAATTATAGATGACCAGATCGGTCGAACTTTAGTTAGCGCCAGAGATGAAGAAATTAAAGCTAAGTCTAAAACTAAAGAATCAGAAACGAAGGTTAACTTAAAGGCTTTCGCCGTGGGAGAATTAATTGCTCAAAAAGCCTTACAACAAGGCATTAAAACCGTAGTTTTTGATCGTGGTGGTTATAAATATCATGGCCGGGTAAAGGATTTAGCTGAAGGCGCTCGGGCAGGTGGTTTAAATTTTTAAATTAATTCTAAATTCATGACCAAGTCAAAAGAAAAAAAACAAGATAAATCCAGAGTTAAAGAAGAAAAAGAATTTAATCAACAGGTTGTTGATATTCGTCGCGTAACTCGGGTAACTAAAGGTGGTAAGCGTTTACGTTTTCGCGCTTGTGTTGTTATTGGCGACAAAAAGGGTCGAGTTGGTTATGGTATGGCTAAAGGAGCTGATGTAGCCATGGCGGTTAATAAAGCGGTAGTCAAAGCCGAAAAGGATATTTTAAATGTTATAATTATTAATGACACCATCTCACATGAAATTAGAATAAAATATAAATCAGCTCGTTTAATGTTAAAACCGGCTAAACAGGGTAAGGGTATTATTGCCGGTGGAGCTATTCGGACAGTTTTAGAATTAGCTGGTTATAAAAACGTGACTGGTAAAATGTTTGGTTCTCGCAATAAAGTTAATAATGTAAGAGCGACTTTTCAAGCTTTAAAGAGTTTTAAATACGCAAAATAATATGGCCTTAAATTTATCTAATTTAAAACCTGGTTCAGGTTCTCAAAAAACTAAAAAAAGAGTTGGTCGTGGTGGTAAACGAGGAACCTATTCTGGACGTGGTCAGAAGGGTCAAAAATCACGTTCCGGTGGAAAAGGTGGTTTAAAGACTTTAGGTTTTAAATCAACGTTACAACGCATCCCACAAAAACGTGGTTTTAAAAGTTTGCAAACCAAAATGGAAGTAGTTAATCTAGCCGATTTAAATAGAATTTTTAAAGATGGCGACACTATTGAATTAGAGGCTTTGTTAAAAAACAATTTAATTGATAAAATAAAGAATGGAGTTAAGATTTTAGGTCGGGGAGTATTAAATAAAAAATTAATTGTGCGTGCTCATCAATTTTCTAAATCAGCTCAAGAGGCTATTGAAAAAGCTGGCGGTAAAGCCGAGATAATAGGCGGAAAGGAATAGATTTAAGTTTTGAAATTTTAATTTTATGTGGAAAAAATTTTTTCAAGTGTTTAAAATTAAAGATTTACGTAAAAGCATTTTTTCTGTTATAGGAATGCTTGTTATTTTTAGAATTGCTGCTCATATCCCGGTGCCGGGAGTTGATATTGAAGCTTTGAAAGAATTTTTTGGATCAAATCAGGTCTTTGGTTTAGTAAATGTTTTGTCTGGTGGTGCTATGTCAAATTTTTCAATTATTGCTTTAAGTATTGGTCCATATATCACTGCTTCAATTATTTTTCAATTATTAGTCATGATTATTCCCAAGTTAGAAGAATTATCTAAAGAGGGTGAAGCTGGTCAACGTAAAATTAATCAATACACTCGTTTATTAACCGTACCATTGGCCGTCATGCAGGCTTACAGTATGATTATTTTATTAAGTCGTTCTCAACAGGGTATTATTCAAAATATAGCCGGTTGGCAAACCGTTATTACGGTTTTAATTATGACTGCTGGAACTATGTTTTTGGTTTGGTTGGGAGAATTAATTTCAGAAAAAAATATTGGTAATGGTATTTCTTTAATCATCTGTGCGGGTATTATTGCTCAATTGCCAACAACTTTACAGCAAATGGTGGTGACTTTTACCACTAGTCAAATTACTAATTTAATAGTTTTTGCAATCTTAGGTATAATTACTATTGCGGGTATCGTTTATATTACTGAAGCACAACGCAATATCCCAATTTCTTACGCTCGTCGTATTCGCGGTCGCAGAATGTATGGTGGTACTGACACTTTTTTACCCTTAAGAGTTAATCAAGCCGGCATGATTCCAATCATTTTTGCTATTTCTTTGGTATTATTTCCATCATTAATTGGCCAACTTTTAACTCGTGCAAGATTAGATTGGGTGTCTCAGATAGGTTATTTTTTAATTGAAATGTTTAAAAATCAATGGATTTATGGTTTAATTTATTTTAGTTTAGTAGTAGCTTTTACTTATTTTTACACTTCAGTTGTTTTTCATCCCCATCAAATTGCCGACAACTTAAAACGTCAGGGCGGTTTTGTTCCGGGTATTCGGCCAGGGGCAACCACGGCGGATTATATCGGCCACGTAAGTACCAGAATTATGCTAGCCGGGGCTTTGTTTTTGGGGGTGATTGCTATTTTACCTTTAATTACTCAACAATTTTTAGGTTTTCAGGGCATGTTGGTGGGTGGTGCTGGTATTTTAATCATAGTTTCAGTTATTTTAGAAACTGGTAAAAAATTAGATTCTCAATTAAGTATGCGCGAGTACGAGGGTTTATAGAATTTAATTTTTAAAAATAAAAATAAAAATATGTCTTTTTATGACCAGGATAAAAAATTATCTATAGCTTATTGGTTATCAACCAATGCTGAAAAAATTAAGAAGATAGCTAAAGCTATTTTTATTTTTTTAGATGGAGTTTTGATTTTATATTTATTAATCACCATAATTATTTTATTAGTTAGTATACCTAATTATAAAGATACTTTAGTTAATTTATCGCAAAATTATATTAATTTTGAACTCTGGAAACAGCGTAATCATCCACAAGATTTAAAAACAACAGGCTTTCAGGTAGTAGAATACGCTGGCCAGGGTGAATGCGATTTAATTGCCCAGGTTGAAAATTTAAATTCAAAATGGGCAGTCAAAAGTTTTGATTATCGATTTATTTATCAAGGGGGCGTGACTCAATATCAACAAGGTTTTATTTTACCTCAAGAGAAAAAAATAGTCGCTATTTTTAATCATCGTTTCCAAGCTAAAATTATTAATCCACAGCTCGAAATTACCAATATTATTTGGCAGAGGATTGATAATCAAAAATCATTGTGGCAAATCAAATCAAGTGATTTTATTATTGATGATATAGAATATTTAAACAATAAGAGTGTTGAAAATTTAGATATTTCTCGAGTTAAGTTTAGTTTAAGAAATAATACTTTGTACGGATTTTATGATTTGGAAATTAAAGTTATTTTATATCAATCTGGCCGAGTGGTTGGGATTAATAGTTTAACCGTAAGTCAATTAATGAGCGGTGAAAAGAAAAATTTAGAAATGGCATTTAATGAAAATTTGCCGTTGGTGGTACAGGTAGTGGTGCAACCGGAAGTTAACATTTTAGACAGTCATAATGTAGTTTCTTTTTAGGCAAATTTAAATTTAAATTTTAAAATCATGGTACATTTAAGAACCATCTTTAAAAAAATTGATTGGACAGTTTTAATTATCATCTTAATTTTAGGTTGTTTAGGTCTGGCCATTCAATACAGTTTGGGTTTGAGTCAACAGTCGCAAAATATTTTTTATCGTCAAGCAATTTATTTAATTATTAGTTTGGCGTTATTTTTTTTAGTTTTAAATATTGATTATCGTCATCTTAAAAATTATAGTAAAATTTTATATCTAATTATGATTGGCCTGCTGGTTTTGACTCTATTTTTTGGTAAGGTTCAAAATAATACGCGAGGTTGGCTATCCTTTGGATTTTTTAATTTACAAGTAGTTGAAATCGCTAAAGTAATTTTAATTATTGTTTTGGCTAATTATTGGTCAGCTAAAAATCGTTATCAAGTGACCTTTAGACATGTTATTGAAAGTGGGTTAATTGCCGGTTTACCTTTTGCTTTGGTAATGTTACAACCAGACTTAGGTTCAGGTTTAATTTTATTTGGCTTGTGGCTAGGCATGTTGTTTTTTTGTGACTATAAAATTAGCCATTGGTTATTGGTTATTGTTTTAATTGCAATTTTAATTTTAGTTGCTTGGTGTGGGGTTTTAAAAGATTATCAGAAGGATCGTTTAATCTCTTTTGTTAATCCACAAAGTGATCCATTGGGGCGAGGTTATCAATTAACTCAATCAATGATTGCAGTGGGCGCTGGTGGTTTAAGTGGACGAGGGCTGGGTCTAGGCACTCAAAGTCAACTGAAGTTTTTACCAGCTAGTCACACTGATTTTGTTTTTAGTGTTATCGCGGAAGACTTAGGTTTGGTTGGTGCCGGTCTGGTTTTAATTATCTATTTTATTTTATTTTATAAACTTTTTAATTTGGCTCGGTCGAGTTATGACGATTTTAGTTTATTGATGTTGGTGGCAATCAGTTTAGTCTTTTTTGTACAGATTTTTATTAATATTGGCATGAATATAGGTTTAATGCCGATTACGGGTGTGCCATTGATTTTTTTAAGTTATGGCGGGAGTTCATTGTTGTCAACTTTTATAATTTTTGGTTTGATTGAAAGTTTGATTATTTATCGTATTAAAACTTAAAATAAAAGATTTTAAAAGAGACGAACGTTTAAACAATTTAACAATTTAACAAATTTCTACGTCGTTTATGGCGACGGTTTTGTTTTGTGATAAATAATCCCTGCTATGGGCAGGGTAGAAAGATTTTATTAAAAAGGCGACACATTGTTGTATCGCCTAGAGTTATGAGTAATATTTTACTCGGTTTTGTTTTTATTGTCACTCAATAAGTTCATAATGAGTCTATAGGCCTTTTCATCGTCTGTTATAAAGAAGATCTCGGCCATCTGGTCAGGTGATAGCAAGTTCTTCTCAATAAGCATCCATCCAAATATTATATTTGGATTTTTTAGCCAAAAATTGAACATTTCATCACTAGAGAACCCTTGCGACACAAACTGATCAGCAACCATTCCCCAAATTTCCCAATGGTTACGGTTTTCCGCGATTTTAATCATTTCGTCTGGCATAAGTTTGCCCGACCGAACGATTGCCAAATCAACTTCATGGCAATTAGCTTCTTCACGGAGTTGGAGCATTTTGTCTAGCGATAATACGCCGGATAAAATGGCGGCCGCGCCGATTGTTGGATCATGGGTTCTCTCCCAAAATCCAAAAATTTTATCTGGCGACAATTTGCCTGTTTTGATGATTTGCGCCAATAATAAATAGCCCTCAGTCATTTGTTCCTCCTTGTTTTGTTGATTTTAAAAAGAAATATAGTTATTAACATTTTAGCAGGTATTTTATCTTTGTCAAGGATTATATCTGCAAATTTTGTGTCATAAAACTTATTAGCCTTGACTTTTTAACTCAGAATTGCTAAAATAAAACCATTATAAATTTAAAATAAATTTTATGGAAAAATTAATTTTAGAAACTCAAAAAAGAGAAGCTGTTGGCAAGGCTGTGCAACAAATTAGACAAGCGGGATTGGTGCCGGCGGTTTTATATGGTCATGGTGTAGAAAATATTAATTTAAGTGTTGATGGCAAAAAATTGACCAAAATGTATGAACAAGCCGGTGAAAATACCTTGGTTGATCTAGTTATTGATCAGGCCGAGTCTGTGCCAGTTTTAATTAATGCAATTCAATATGATTCAGTTACTGGTCAAATTTTGCATGTTGATTTTTATAAAATTAAAGCCGGTGAAAAAATTACAACTGAAGTGGAATTGATTTTTATTGGCGAATCTAAGGTAATTAAAGAAAGTGGTGGAACTTTACTTAAAAGTATGGATCAGGTTAAAATTGAATGTTTGCCACGTAATTTAATTCACCAGATTGAAGTAGATATATCAGTTTTAGATGATTTTGAAAAAGCTATACACGTAAAAGATTTAAATGTGCCAGCTGAAATTAAAATTTTAGACAAGGAAGATGAAGTTGTGGCCACGGTTACTCCGCCACGAGCCGAAGAAAAAGCAGAGACCGAAATCGAAGAATCTGCCATTACAGAAAAACCATTGGCGGGTAAAGAGGAAAAAACTGCTGATTCAGAATAAAATTAATTTTTTAAATCAGACGGATTCATGTCCAAAAACAAAATTATTAAAATTATTTTAATTATCATTTTATTTTTAATCTTGATTGGTTTTGGTGCTTTTCTTTACCAAGATAGTCAAACTGATTTAGTTTTAGATAATTTTAATGTTAATTTAAATTTAGATTCATCTATAAATCAATTTCCCCGTCGTTTAGACGGGGTTTTGATTGAGAATGAAGAACAAATTAATCCATGGGTAGGTGCGGTTATGATTGATAATATGGTTGATGCTCGTCCGCCAGCTGGATTAGATAAAGCAGGACTAGTGATAGAATGCCTTGCAGAAGCTAATATTAGCCGTTTTTTGGCGTTTTTTACTCTAGACACACTTATAGACCAATTGGGCCCAATTCGATCAGCCAGGCCGTATTTTGCCGAATGGGCAGGGGAATTACAAAGTTTATATATTCATTCTGGTGGCAGTCCGGAAGCACTAAAAAATTTAAAAAATAATATTTATAATGTCACAGATTTAAACGAATTCAGTTGGGGGCCTTATTTTTGGCGTGATTGGAAAAGATATGCGCCCCATAATTTATTTACTTCAAGCGAAAAGTTAAATCAATTTTTAGACGATCAAAACTTAAACGATCAAGTACCAAATTATAGATCGTGGTTGTATAAAAGAGATTTAATTAAAAAACAACGACCAATTGATGAACAAAAAATTAAAATAATTTACAAAGAGCCCAGCTATATGGTTGAGTGGCAATATGATTTAGATCAAAATGATTATTTAAGATATCAAGCCGGTCAACCTCATTTAACTGCCGACGAGCAAGAATTACGAGCTAAAAACGTAATTATTCAATATGTTGAGATGGAAATTATTGATTATCTTGGTCGCAAAAAAATTCCAACAGCTGGACAGGGTCAAGCGGTTATTTTTCAAGATGGGCAAAAGATAGAAGGTCAATGGCTAAAAAATAATTCCGACGAGCGGACTTTATTTTATAATCAAAACGATGAGGAAATTCAATTTAACCGCGGTATAACCTGGATTGAAGTTGTGCCCGAAGGATATAGAGTGGAGTATTAAAGATTAATATGCTATAATTAATTTTAGGAGGACAATTACGTTCTTTAACAAGAAAACAATTAAAATAAGAGAGGATAAAATGAAAGAACAAGTTAACTTTGAATTAAATCCGAAATCAGACCTTACACCAGATGAAGTTATGGAGATGTTGGAGAAAACAGGAGCAATAATGATTGATGGCCATTATGAACTAATATGTGGCGAACATACCTCAGGCTTTTTCTGCTTTTACAGAATTGCTCAATGGCCGTTTGTTATAACTACAATAAGCGATGACATAGTTCGGTGGATAAAGAAGGGGCGACTAAAAAAAATAGGCGCTATCCTTACTATATCTAATCGTTCGTTAGTTTTAGGCTTTGATGTAGCTCGCACACTAAATGAAAAAATGAACACGAGAATTGTTGAGGCTCTAACAGATAAAAAGGGAGAGACTACAAAAAAATTAAGAGCTGGTCAAAACCTATTACCAAGTGAGAGAGTGGTAATAGTCGCGAGCGTAACAACTACAGGTGGAAGCATCAATCAATGCATCTCTATAGTCAAGGAGCACGAGGCACTTTTATCGGCTATTTGTATTTTTGCTACCAGAAACGACAGGGCTATTCAAAACATTAAGGATTTTCTTGAAAAAGAACTTCCAGGTTCCGAGGTTCCTATCTACGTCATTCTGAATTTTAAAGGAGAAGAATGGAATTCTTGTCCCAAATCGGAATGTCCGATATGTAAACAAAAAAAGCCTTTCGAATATGCCAAAGATGTGCGCTAGGAGTCCAATTATCCTTTCAAAAAACACAAAGCCGGGTTTTAACCTCGGCTTTTTTAATATCAAATTATTTTTTTAAAAATTTAACTTATTTGTAAAATTCTATTTTTGCCACTTAAATCTTGAAAAACTTTTATTTTAGCTTGAGGCAAGTGGTGAAGTATAATATTTTTTAAATTTACAGCTTGATTAAAACCAATTTCAATTAAAATATATTGTGGTTGATAATTAAGTTGTTTGATCTGTGAAAATAATTGTTGATAGTGTTGCAAGCCTTGATTTTGGGAAATTAGTGCTGATTGGGGTTCGCGAGGTACGTTTTTAAATTCTTCTTGAGTTAAATAAGGCAAATTGGCGATTAATAAGTCAATTTTTTTATTTTTAAGCGGTTCCAAAAGATTGCCTTGATAGAAATTAATTTTATTTAAAACTTGGTGTTGTTGGGCATTAAGTTTAGCTATTTTAAGAGCTGACTTAGAAATATCCGTGGCATAAAATTTAGATATTGAATTAGAAGACAAGTTTTTAGCAATAGAGATTATAATACAACCTGAACCAGTACCGATGTCGCTTATCGCTAACTGCTGATTGCTTATTATTAATTGCTTGTAGATTTGTAAAGCTTGGTCAACTAGTAATTCAGTCTCTGGGCGAGGAATTAAAACATGAGGATCAACTTTAAATTTTAAATTATAAAATTCTTTATAACCAATTAAATAAGCGACTGGCCATTTTTTTATTCTTTTATTAATTAATTTTTTAAATTTAAACCATTGTTTAAAATTAATTTTTTCTTCCGGATGAGAATAGAGGTGTTCTTTGGATTTATTTATAGCAAAAGATAAAAGCACCTCAGCATCAAGTTGGACTGAGGAGATCTGGTGAGATTTTAATTTTTGAATTGATTGGTCGAATATTTTTTGAATAGTCATATTATTCGGCTAAAAGTTTTTCAGCTTCAGCTTGTTTGAGCGCTTGAACGATTTCGTCAATTTGACCATCTAAAATAGCATTTAAATTGTGCCATGATTGTTTAATGCGATGATCAGTCACGCGGTCTTGAGGAAAATTATAAGTTCTAATTTTTTCTGATCGATCGCCGGAACCGATTTGTTGTTTACGATTTTGGGTTAATTCTTTTTGTCTCTTTTCTTCTTCAAAAGCTAAAACACGCGAACGTAAAACCTCCATAGCTTTAAGTCTATTTTGAAGTTGAGAGCGTTCATCTTGGCAGGTAACTACTAAACCAGTAGGTAAATGAGTAATACGCACGGCTGAATAAGTGGTATTAACTGATTGTCCGCCATGGCCACCGGCACAATAAGTGTCAATTTTTAAATCTTGAGAATTAATTTTAACATCAATTTCTTCAGCTTTAGGTAAAATAGCCACGGTGGCAGCGGAAGTATGAATGCGACCAGATTTTTCTGTTTCAGGAATACGTTGAACTCGATGAGTTCCACTTTCAAATTTTAAACCACCGTAAGCGCCCTGACCGTCAATTTCAAAAATTATTTCTTTAAGCCCACCTAAACCACTAGTATTTTTTGAAATAATATGAATTGGCCAGTGAGAGCGTTCGGCATAACGCGAGTACATTCGAAAGAGGTCAGCTGCAAAAAGTTCGGCTTCGTCACCGCCCACACCAGCACGAATTTCAATAATAATACTTTTATCATTAAGTGGATCAGGAGGTACCAGAGCTTGCTGAGCTTCTTTTTCTATTAAAATTAATTGTTCTTTTAATTTAATTAAATCTTGTTGAGCAAGTTCGGTTAATTCAGCATCTTGATTTTGTTGAATAATGTGTTGATTGTCCTTAATTTGATTTTGAATTTGCTGAATTTTTTCTAATTTATCGACAATATTTTTAACACGCAGATATTCTTGATTGGTTTGCTTATATTTTTGTTGATCATTAAAAATAGCTGGATCTTGTAACTGTTTTTCCAGTTTTTGAAATTGGATTTGATTGTCGGTTAATTTTTCTAGCATACTTTATTATAACTTATTTTTATTAAACAAAAAACAACAGAAATGAATCTATTGTTTTAAGTTTAAAATATTTAATTGTCGTCTTTGGGAGTTATTTTTTTTTCTTTTTTCTCAACCATTTTTTGAGCTTTGGATTTGATCATTTGGCTTTGTTTTTCTAAGCGACGTTTAAATTTATCGACACGTCCTTGAGTATCGACTAATTTTTGCTGACCGGTATAAAAAGGGTGGCAGGCAGAACAAATTTCAACTTCCACCTTTTCTTGAGTTGAACCGGCTTGCCAATTGTTACCACAAGCACAAATAAATTGGGCTTGGGGGTAGTATTGTGGATGAATATCTTTTTTCATGAGATTCAATTTATTTTTTTATTCTTAGATTGATAAAGGTAGCGCGAGCGACGGGAGATAGCAAAAATACTTAAAACCGTAATATAAACCGTACTCACATCTGTAGGTATTGTATATCTTGGATTAAAAATTGTCAAGACCACCATAATTAAAATAAGCGCTGTCCAAAGAATAACGAATCTTTCACCAGCATAACGCGAGGCATATTGACGAGTGATCCAGCGGTCAAATTCTTTAGTACCAACATAAATACTTAAAACAGCAATATAAATGATACCCAAAGTACAACGACTAGCTATTAGCCGACTTTCACCAGAAATAAAATCTAAAATAAAAATACTTAAAGTTATAACAGTCCAAACGTTGACTAGCCAACGCCAATGGCTTTTGTCGTGGGATAAATTGTTTTGTTTTAATTTGGACATAAATTTATTATAAATTAAAATAAAAAAATTTCAAGTCTAAAATTGACTAATTTTATCAAATCAGCTATGCTATTTAAAATGTTAAAAATAATAAAGAAAATTTTAGGCGTTTTAATGCTGGTTGTCGCGGTCTTGGGTTTGATTTTACCTGTTATTCCCGGAGTGATTTTGATCTTTCCAGGTTTAAAATTATTAGGTTTTAATTACACAGAAGCGTTGAAAGATAATAAACTTTTTAATTTAATTTTAGATTCAATTAAAATTTATTTACCCAGAAAACAGACAAAATAATTTTTTAACCCTTGCTTTAAATTTAATTTTTTGCTAAGATAACTTATTATTAAAAAATAACCTTAATTTTTAAGTTTTATAAGAAATATGCCACATATACCAAGTTTACTTGATTTGTTAAAAGCCGGAGTGCATTTTGGTCATCGTAAATCAAAATGGCATCCCAAAATGGAACCTTATATTTACACTGTACGTGAGGGGGTTCATATTTTTGATTTAGACAAAACAGTCGAAGCCTTAAAACGCGCTTTGGATTTTACTAAAAATATTTCTAGTCAAGGTGGACAAATCTTATTTTTAGGTACAAAAAAACAGGCCATGCCAATTATCAAAGCTCAAGCCGAAAGAGCGGAAATGCCTTATATTACCGATAAATGGATTGGTGGAACTTTTACTAATTTTAGTGTTATTTCAAAATTAATAAAAAAAATGAAAGATTTGGAGATTAAAAAAGGTAGCGGTGACTTAGATAAATATTCCAAGAAAGAACAAATAAATTTTGATAAAGAAATTCAACAGTTAAATAAAAAAATTGGCGGTTTACGTAATTTAAATAAATTACCGCAAGCCATTTTTATTATTGATTTATCCAAAGAGAAAAATGCTTGCCAAGAAGCTCGCAAAAAACATATTCCGATTGTTGCGATTTGTGACACTAATGTTAATCCGACTGATATTGATTACCCAATTCCAGCCAATGATGATGCTGTAAAATCGTTAGAAACTATCATTGGTTTAATGGCGGATGCTGTTTTAGAAGGTCGTAAAGAACAAGTCGTTAAAGAATAGTTTATTATTTTTCATTTAATAATTAAATAAAAATAAAATTATGGAATTAGATGCAAACATAATTAAAGAATTAAGAGAAAAAACCGGTGCCGGCATTTTGGATTGCCGTAAAGCTTTAGGTGAAACCAATGGCGATATTGATCAAGCTATCGATATAATTAAAAAATCTGGCAAAAAAATTGTAGCCAAAAAACAAGATCGCGCCACCAACGCAGGCTTAATTGAAGCTTATATCCACGGGGAAGGTCGCATAGGAGTTTTAGTCGAAATAGTTTGTGAAACTGATTTTGTGGCACGCAATCCAGAATTTAAAAATTTAGCTCACGAAGTAGCTATGCAGATAGCCGCTATGGCGCCAGAATATGTTTCAGCTGATGAAATTCCAGTTGAAGTAGTTGAAAAAGAAAAAGAAATTTATCGTCAACAATTAGCTCAGGAAAATAAACCAGCCGAAGTAGCCGAAAAAATTATTGAAGGCAAATTAAATAAATTTTACGAAGAAGTCTGTTTGTTAAATCAGAAATTTATTAAAGATGATAAAAAAACAGTTCAAGTGGTAGTTGAAGAAGTTTTAGCCAAACTTAAAGAAAATATTAAAATTAAAAGATTCGTTAGATTTAGCTTATAATTTTTAAAATGCTAATTTACGGATCGCGTGACCTAACGTTTTTTCGTTAATTAGCATGTGATTGTAAATTAGCATTTTTATTTTTTTCATTATGATTTTAGCTTATATACAATTTTCTCCATGGGATAAGGTTTACCATTTTAATGCTGAAGATTTAAATTTACATCTTGGTGATCAGGTTGTTGTGGCGACTCAAATTGGTAGAGAAATTGGCATGGTGGCTGGTTTAGAAAAAAACGATCAGCCGAGCGAAGAGCTTTTAGCTCAATTAAAACCAGTTTTAAGAAAAGCCAATACTAGTGATTTGAAAAAGATTTACCTACATAAGGATAAAAAAAACGAGATGCTAAAAGAATGTCAGCAATTCGTCACTCAATATAATTTGCCGATGCGTTTGTTGGGAGTGCGTTATTCTTATGATGGCGGTAAAATTATCTTTGGCTTTGTGGCTTCCAAGAGGATTGATTTCAGGGATTTATTAAAAGATTTAACCCATCATTTTCAAAAGACTATTCGTTTGATTCAGGTTGATTCGCGTCAAGCTTTAAAAATTGGCGGTGGTATTGGCCCCTGTGGACGATCTTTATGCTGTACTAAATTTATTAAAAAATTTAACAAGGTTAGCATTGAACAAGCCCAAAGTCAGCAGATTGCTCATCGCGGTAAAGAAAGATTAAGCGGACCTTGTGGCTCATTTTTATGTTGTTTAGGTTTTGAAGCTGATATTTATCAAGAATCTATTAAAAAAATGCCAGCCTTGGGGAGTGAAATTAAAGTTAAACAAGGCAAGGGTAAGGTGATTAATTGGCATATTTTAAAACAGAGCGTAGATGTTAAATTAGACGACGGGATGATTGTTGAAGTTGATATTAATCAATAAATAAATTTTAAATATTAATTTTTAAATTCAAAAAACTATGAAAATCGCAATTAATGGTTTTGGCCGAATTGGCCGAGCAGTTTTCAAAATTTTATTAGACAAAACGAATGTTGAGATAGTTGCCGTCAACGACTTGGTTGATAATCAAACCTTAGCACATTTATTAAAATATGATTCAATTTATGGAATTTACGAAAAAAATGTTTCTGCTAATGATAAATATTTAATCGTCGACGGTAAAGAAATTTTAGCTTTAACCGAAGCCGATCCAGAAAAATTACCTTGGCAAGAATTAGGAGTAGATGTGGTTTTGGAATGCACTGGGTTTTTTACCAAAAAAGAAGGTGCGGAAAAACATTTAAAAGCTGGTGCTAAAAAGGTTTTACTTTCGGCTCCGGGTAAAAGTGATGATATTAAAACCTTTGTTTGGGGCTGTAATCAACAGGATTATAATAAGGAGAATGATCACATTATTTCCAATGGTTCATGTACAACAAATTGTTTAGCACCAATTGTTAAAGTTTTAAATGAAAATTTTGGGATTGTTAAAAGTTTAGCTACAACTGTTCATAGCTACACGGCTGATCAAAATTTAGTGGATGCGCCTCATAAAGATTTGCGTCGTGCTCGCGCTGCGGCTATGAGTATGATTCCAACTACAACTGGTGCGGCCAAAGCCGTTGTTAAAGTTGTTTCTGGGATGGATGGCCGCATTGATGCTTTAGCAATTAGGGTACCAACAGCAGACGTCTCGGTTGTAGATTATGTCGCTCAGGTGACTAAACCAGTCACCATTGAAGAAGTTAATCAAGCTTTAGAAAAGGCAGCCGACAAGGAATTAAAAGGAATTTTAAGTGTTAACCACCAACCGTTAGTTTCAATTGATTTTATTAAAAATCCATATTCATCTATTGTTGATGCGGAGTTTACTAATGTGCAAGGAGAAAATTTAGTCAAAGTTTTAGCGTGGTATGATAATGAATGGGGCTATGCTAATCGTTTAGCTGAAATGGCCGAATTTATTACGAGATAAAAATTAAACATAAAAAAGCTTGTTTGACTGAACAAGCTTTTTTGTTTTTAAAATTATTTTATGTTATAATTAAACTAAATGATGTATTCAAGTTATAAGTTTGTTCAAGAAATTGAACATAAAATAAAAAATTTTTTAATTGAAAAATTTCCTTCTTTATCAGGAGATGATTTAGTTATTATTTTTAATAAACCCCCACAAATCCAGCTGGGTGATTTGAGTTTAAAATGTTTCGATTTAGCGAGAAAGGTTGATTTAAAACCGAATGAATTAGCGAATTTAATTGGTAGTTTAAAATTAAATGATTTAGTAGAGAAAATAGCCGTGGCCGGTCCGTATGTTAATTTTTATCTTAATAAGAATAAATTTAGTCGGGCAATTTTAAGTGATGTTTTAAAAAATGAAAATTACGGACAAGGCGTAAAGAAAAAAGATAAAATTATGATTGAAGGTTTTGGCCAGGCCAACACGCATAAAGCCTTGCATGTTGGTCATTTACGTAATATATTTTTGTCAGCCAGTGTGGCAAATTTGTTGGAGTTTGATGGTTATAAAATTATACGAGCAAATTATCACGGCGATATCGGAGCCCATGTAGCTAAATGGTTATGGTATTTTACCAACCTTACAGATCAAAAAATTCCCATAGAAAATATTGATAGTTGGCTAGCCGAACTTTATGTTAAGGCAAATTTAAAATTAGAAGAACAACCGGAATTTAAAAAACAAGTTGATGACACTTTAAAAAAAATAGAAGCAGGGGACAAAGATTTAAAAAGAATTTGGAAGACAACTTGCGAATTAAGCTTGAAAGAGTTTGCTAAAATTTATGATTTATTGAAAATAAAATTTGATGAAGAATTTTTTGAATCAGACATGGAAAAACCTGGTAAAAATTTAGTTCAATTATTAGTTAAACAGGGAATAGCTAAAAAATCAGAAGGGGCGATTGTAGTAGATTTAGAAAAGTATAATTTAGGCACATTTCTATTATTAAAATCAGATGGTTCAAGTTTATATTCAACTAAAGATTTGGCCTTAGCCCAGATTAAATTTAAAAAATTTAAAATTGATCAATCAATTTATGTGGTTGACGTTAGACAGGAATTATATTTAAAGCAATTATTTAAAACTTTAGAATTAATGGGTTTTAAACAAGCTCAAAATTGTTATCACTTGGCCTACGGTTTTTTAACTCTTGATGGACAAAAAATAGCTTCACGCAGTGGTCAGGTTGTTTCGGCTAAAGATTTATATTATAAAATAAAAAAGATAGCTGTTTTAGAAATAGAAAAACGTCACAACGTGATTAAAGATGAGATCGATAAAATTGCTGATCAAATTACGTTGGCTTCATTAAAATTTGGTATGTTAAAATTTTCACCAGAAATTAACAACGATTATGATTCAGTTAAGGCAACTCAATTTGAAGGCGATACGGGCCCTTATTTACAATACGCCGGTGTCAGGATTAAAAGTATTCTAAATAAAACAGATGTTAAATCTAATAAAAATTTACCTGAATTAAAAAATTTACAACCAAATGAATGGCAAATAATTCAAGATTTATATGATTTTCAATTGATTATCCGAAAAGCTAGTCAAGATTATAATCCAGCTATTTTAACTAGTTATTTATTAAAGTTAGCTAAAGATTTTAGTAGTTTTTATGAGGCTTGTTCAATTTTAGAAGCTGAAAACGAGGAGAGAAAAATATGGCGTTTGAATTTAATTCAAGCGGTTTATCGTGTTTTAAATACAGGTTTGAATTTATTAGGAATTGAAATGCCGGAGAAAATGTAGGATACCTTATCCTTGCGACCCGCCGATTCGGCAGGGAAGCAATTTCGGGGATCGGCGCGCAAGGCGTTGATTTACGGGATTGCCACGTCGTCGGATTACCTCCTCCTCGCAATGACACTATTTTAATCTGTCTTTGCGAGTCCGTCGAATCGGCGGACTCCTCGCAACGACACCCTTCCAAACCGTCATTCCTATTTTCTCTACGTTATTCCCAACTTGATTGGGAATCCAGGTTAAATTAATTCTAGATCCCTGGTCATCCTCCGATTCGGCGGACTAGAGCCAGGGGCGACGAAAGAGAGTTGGACAATGACTAAAAAGAGATAGGGAGGTGGAGGTAATGGAGACGATTAATGACAAGTATTTTTAAAAATGTTATAATTATAATATAAAAAATAAAAATCAAAAATGGAAGATGAAAAAATAAAATTTAAACAAGTTTTTTGGTATATTTTTGCTCTAACCATAATTTTAATCGGTTTATTTTGTAGTTTAAATCAAGAATATGTTTGTCGGGATTTTTATGTTTATGCTCAAGACGAAAAATTTGAAGTAATGGTTGAGTCGCCCGATGGAGAATTGTTAAAAGTTTATGCCGGAGATGTTTTAACTTTTACTACTGGCTATGAAAATGTTTCAGCTTTTAAAGCAGTAGATGTTGAAATTTATGATAAGGTTCCAGATGGAACAACTTATGTGCCAGGCTCGATGATTTTAAACGAAGAAATTTTAACTGACGAAGCGGATGAAGACGAAGGGGACTATAATATTACTCGAGCTAATATGGTGACTTTTTATATTGTAGATGTGCCAGCTGGTGAAGGTGGACAGGTGTCTTTTCAAGTACAAGTTAATGAAGTGGCAGAATCTGGCTCACCCATTGCTAGTCAATCAGAGGCTATTTATTATAGCGATGAAGAGGAACCAACTGGTTATAGCTCTTGGAGCGATACAGTTCAGGGCTTAATTGATATTATTATTTCTCAGGAACCGGGGAATATTCAGGTTCAGGTTTTTTACGATCAAAATACAGATGGAGTTTATGGTAATGACACAGGAGATGCTCTTTTAAGTGATGTGGAGGTTAGATTATATGAAGATTCCGTAGCTGACGGTTTGTTTAATTTTACTCAGGATAATTTAATTGACACTCAATTTTCTAATGAACAAGGAGAAGCTAATTTTTTAGAATTAGAGCCGGGTAATTATTGGCTATATATTGATGAAGAGACAGTGATGGTTCAAGATGCTTTTGAGGGAAACGAACCAATCGCTACTAATGAAAAATCACCTTTATTAGTTGAATTATCCTATAATCAAGAATATCAAGCTAGTTTTGGTTATTTTGGTGGAAGGATTGTGCGTGGTAAATTTTTTTATGATCAGAACAATAATGGCTATATGGATGATTCAGAAATAAATAGTGGACAAAATTTTAAGGGTGTAGTTGTTAAGCTTTTTGAAATAGATAATAGTTGGACGCCTGATCAGGCAGTTGGCGATTTAATGGATGAAACTCAAGCAGATAGTCGGGGTGAATTTATTTTTTTTAGGCCGCCCGATCCAGAGACACCGCCAGGACTTAATAAATTATTCGCGGATTTTTATACTTTTTTAGTGGAGATTGATGAATCGACATTGTCGGATTTGGATCTGTTTAAAGAGGGTACTTATAATTTAACTACCGATAATTTGCCTTGGATTATTAATCCACCCAATTGGTTTTCTTCCGACCAAGATAGAATTAGTAAAACTTTTGGTTTTAAAATAGAAATGCCGATGTGTGGCGATTGGCAAAATGATGAGTGTTTAGAATTTACGGGCGAGATGAATATTAAATTAAATCAAGACTCATCAACAATTTTACCGGCTACTTTTCACGAAAAAAAAACGAGTCGTGAATGTTGCTATGAGTCGACGGGCGAATGTTGGATAGAAGAAAATCAGGCTTATGATCCAGTGTGTCACGCTTGTCATTCTTATACGGATTGGCAAAACGAAGAATGTGTCGAAGGTGAACCAAGGCGAGTTCAGGTACGTTTTTGTGATCCAGTAGATTGTGGCCCATCTTCGAGATTTGTGTTTGATTTTAGTTGTTCTGAAGAAGAGTGTGAGTGTAATAACTGGGTGAGTGGTGATTGTCTTTTTAATGAAGATGGTAATTATACGGGTTATCGTTTAGAAAATCGAGAATGTTTGCCGAGTGGTTGTGACAACGAAAATCGTGAGGTGATGGATGAAAATTGTGTTAATTTAATTCCTTGTGTGTGTACTGCTTGGGTTAATCAAGGTTGTGAAGACAATCAAATGAAACAAACTCGGACTTGTATGCCTAATGAGGTCAGATGTTTTGGCGATCAAGGCTTGGAACGTTTAGTTGATGATAGTAGTTGCCAGCCTTCACCTCAATCAAATCCGGGCGGTGGTAGAATAATTCCAGAATTACCGCCGGTAATTCAAGAAACTATTCAAGAGACAACCGAAGCTATTACTGAAACAGTTGAAAAAGTAGTTGAAAAAATTATTAAACCAGTGGTAGAAATTGTTAAGAAAAATGTTGTTGAACCAGTTATTGAAGCTGTTAAGGAAAAAATAATTGCACCAGTCGCTAAAGTTTATAAAGAAAATATTCAAGAAAACGAAACCGTACAGAATGTGAACAAAAAAGTTTTTGTGCCAACTGTAACTACAGTGGCTATAATTAATGTAGTTACAACGGCGCCAATAGCAGCCACGGCTGTGCCATTTACACAATATTTATTACAAATTTTAAAGCTTATTTTTACCGAACCGGCCTTTTTCTTGGCCCGTAAACGTAAATATTGGGGCACAGTTTACGATTCGTTAACTAAGCAACCAGTGGCTTTAGCTACGATTGGTTTGTATAGTGCCGAAAATCACAAATTACTATCAACCAAAGTGACGGGTGCTGATGGGCGGTATTATTTTTTAATTCAACCTTTGGAAAAATATTATATTAAAATCAATACGCGTGATTATCAATTCCCAAGTCAAATTTTACAAAATGAATTTAAAGATGGCATATATGAGAATATTTATCATGGTGAAGAAATTACCAGTAAGGAAGGTGATCCTAATGTAAAATATGAGACCACTGAATTAATCGAAGAAAAAATTGAACACAAAAATAATCGGTATGTTTTGCCTCGGCCATATTTAAATTTAAATATTCCAGTTGATTTAAAATCTGGATTAAGCGCGAGCGCTGACGGTCGGCAAAATTTAAAAATTAAATTTGATAATTTAAAATCTTTATTAATAGCTTCAGACGATGATAAAATGAAAGAATATAAAAAGATGGTCAAGGAAAAAGCCAAGCAACAAATCGGTAAAATCATGTCGTATTTTGGGCCAATTTTGGGCTTAAGCGCGGTGGTAATTTCGCCAAGTTATTATACTTTAGCCTTATTGGCTTTTCATGTGGTATTATTTTTCTCATTTAGGTTTGTGACTTTTGGGGCCAAAATTAAACCGTGGGGCAATATTTACGATATTGAAACAGGCGAAAAAATTGGTGGGGCAGTTATGCGTTTATTTAGTCAAGAATTTGGTAAATTATTATACACTCAGACAACCTTACGAGATGGGCGCTATGGTTTTAAAATCGGCAAAGATAAATATATTTTAACTTGCCAGAAACCCGGTTATGAAATGGTAGAGGGCCAAATTGAGATTGATGGTGAAGATGGCTTTGTTAAAGAAGACGTGGCTTTAAAAAAAATACAACCCGCCAATTAAATTTATTAAAATAAAAAAATAGTCTTAAATTAATTTAGGACTATTTTTTTACCAAAAGATTATTTTAATAAAAATTGTTTAACTAACTTATCGGCTTGAGAAAAATTTTTAATCCAGTGAATATTTGAATTGCGTTTAAACCAAGTTATTTGGCGACGGGCATAATGGCGAGTGTTTTGCTGAATTAATTCGACGGCTCGATTTAAATCTATTTGGCCATTTAAATAAGCAATTATTTCTTTATAAATTAAACCTTGGAGGGCTGGCAACTGTAGATCGTATTTTTTAATCAAAAATTTAACCTCATCAATTAAGCCATTTTTAACCATATATTGAGTGCGTTGATTAATTTTTTGATATAATTTTTCTCGAGGTAAATTGATACCTAAAATTAAACAATCGAATAAGGGTTTTTTCTTAAGACGCTGTTGGGAAAAGGGTTGCTGAGTAGTTAAGCATACTTCGAGCGCTCGAATAATGCGACGTGGATTTTTAGAATCAACAAAATTTTTAGCAGCTGGATCCAGTTTAATCAAACGTTGATAAAGTTTGTCATGACCAAAAAGTTGAATTTCTTTTTCTAATTGAGCGCGTAATTTTAAATTAGGTTTAACTCGAGGAATGTGCCAATTTTCAATCACCGCATCAATATACATACCAGTGCCACCAACTAAAAAGGGAATATCTTTTTTTTGTTGAATCTGTTTAATAATTTTAATCGCTTGGTGTTGATATCGGGCTAGAGAATAATTTTGTTTAGGCGTAATGATATTAATTAAATAATGAGGAACATTTCGAGTGTCTTGGATTTTATCAGTTCCAATATCCATATATTTATAAATTTGACGTGAATCAGCTGAAATAATTTGTCCATGATATTTTTGAGCTAATTTTAAAGACAAACTGGTTTTGCCAGAAGCGGTGGGACCGAGAACAACAATTAATTTTGGAAGGTTTGAAACCATAATTATTTTATTGTAATTTTAGATATTTTTTTGGTTTTTTGATAAAAATTTGAGTCACGCCAATGTTGGGTTTGTGAACTTAAAGTAGCGCCTTGGGGTTGATTTTTATTTTTGAAATGTTGTTGGGCGCGTTTATCGGCTTTAGTTAAAATTTGTTTTAATTTAGTCATAGCTTTATTATAGCTTAATTTGTTTTAGACATAAATAATAGAGTTTGGTATAATAAAGGATAGCTTAAATTTATGGAAATAATATATAAAATTGCTTTAATTATTTTTGCTTTTTTACCAAGTGTTTTTTGGCTGATTTTTTATCATTATTATGATCGTAAACGGCCAGAACCCTTTTGGTTGATTTTGAAAATTTTTATTTGGGGCATGTTGGCCGCTTTTTTGGCTATAGTTCTAGAACATTTTTTAGTTGAAATTTTAAAACCGGAATTATATGTTTCGCGTGGTTGGCTAATTATTCTCAGAGCTTTAATTATTGTGGCGCCCTTGGAAGAAATTTTAAAATTTGGCGTGGTGCGGAAAAAAATTTATTATAATCGAGAATTTAACGAATCATTGGATGGTATTTTTTATTGTGTTACGGCAGCTTTGGGTTTTGCGGCTTTGGAAAATTCTTTGGCCGTGTTAGTAGGCGGTTCGCAATTAATTTTGTATCGCTTTTTAACTACAACTTTAATGCATGCCGTAGCTACGGGCATTATTGGTTATTATTTGGGTTGGGTGCATTTTCATCATCAATCTCAATGGTGGCTAATTAAAGGCGTTATCTTAGCTATTATTTTTCACGCAGTTTTTAATATTTCAGTGTCTCAGGATTTAGTTTGGCTAAATTTAATTGCAATTCCGTGGTTAATAGCTGGGTTTATTTTTCTATATTTTAAAATTAAGCGATTTCAAAAAACTGGCGTAAGATAAAAACTTAACTAATTAATTCTCCTAACAAGTTCCAATCGTGAGCTTGTTTTATTTTAACTTTAATTTTGTGACCAGTTAAATCATTTTTCGAATCAAATTTAACATTTTTAAAATGACGAGTATGGCCAAAACAAGCTTGATTGTTACATTTATCAACTAAAACTTCCAGGGTTTGATTGACAAAGCGTTGATTATTTTTTAGGTTGGTTTTTTGTAAAATTTGATTTAAAATTTTGTCGCGGTTTTTCTTTTCTGTTTTAGAAACATCATCTTTTAATTTAGCCGCAGTGGTTTGGGGCCGGGGTGAATATTGACCAACATAGATCATGTCGTATTTAATTTTTTTAGCCAAACGCAAGGTGTGTTTAAATTGTTTTAAAGTTTCGCCAGGGAAACCAACAATAATGTCAGTTGAGATTGCGGGATATTTTTCTAAACCAATGCGGTATTTTTTAAAATTATGTTTTATTTTTTTAATTAATTTTTTGTAATGTTGAACGGTATAGTGACGATTCATGGCTTGTAAAATTTTATTATCACCAGATTGGACTGGCAAATGAACATATGGACAAATTTTTAATGATTGAGCCATGGTTTGAATTAATTCATCAGACATATCTTTGGGATGGGAAGTCACAAAATTTAGCCAAAAATTGCCAGATAAATTATTAATCATACGTAAAAGTTCGGGAAAATTAATTTGACTATGAGGACATTGATAACTGTTAACATTCTGTCCAATTAAAATAATTTCCTTGTATCCACGTTTAATTAACGATTTTACTTCTTTGATAATTTCATCAGCTGGTCGAGAGGTTTCACGGTGGCGAGTGTATGGTACAACACAGTAAGAACAAAAATTATTGCAACCATTCATGATAGGAACTAAGGCGGTGTGGGAATTAGAATAATTAGGTTTAACGCCTAGATAGTTTGTGGTTTGTAGGTTATAGTTTGTATGACAGAGATTGTTGTCGGAAAATAGATTGGCGATGGCTGGCGGCCAAGTGTTTAAATCGCGGATATCTAAAATCAAATCAAAACGCGGTTTTAACTTTTTTTTATCTAAGTCCAAAAGGCAACCGGTTAAAATGGTTTTAAAATTATTATTTTGTTTTTGTTTAAGCCATTTAGCACTTAAACCATAAATACGATCTATGGCTGATTGACGAACCGAACAAGCATTTACAATAATTAAATCAGCTGTTGATATATTTTGAGTAGGTTGAAAATTAATGGAATTTAATAAACCAGCGATGCGTTCTGAATCGCTGATGTTCATTTGACAACCAAAAGTTTTGATAAAATATGTTAGCATAATTTAATCCTAACAGAAAAAAGTTTTTATTTCAATTTAATAACATTAAGAGTTATTAACCTTTAAGTCTTGACATTAAATTATAATTATGATATTATTAATAGAAATAAAAAAATAATCTGTATCATTGACAAAAGAAAAAACGAGGAGGAAAAATGTGTGGTTTAATCTTAGGACTATTGATAGCAACAATTGTTTTTAATCAAATGGCCTATCGGATTGCCGGAAAGAGACTCAATGATGAAGAGCGAGCTATAGACGTTTTTACTGAACCGGGATTTTCGATTTTCATCTTACCCTGGCAGAAAAAAAGACTTTGGGAAATGGTGGCTGGATATTCTTATGCTAATAAAGTTTATATTGGCATAATAAGGGAAGTGACTTTATCGGACCGGTTTAATAGAAAAAAAAGACAAGCCTGGCGATATCTAAGACCACGCCTTACCGAAACGGACCGTGTGGAATTACTTAAACATGAATACACCCCCTTAGAGGTTGTAGAGGACATTCTTGATAGTTGGGAAACTCCAGAGTATACGAGCATATTAGAAACAATAGGAGATCAGGGTGTTCCAACACCAACAAAAATATCTTTCTACAATAAATTCAAGCACCTTTTCGGCGAATCAGAAAGAGCGGGGCTCTTTAAGGATTTTCATGTAGGATGGATTCTGCCAGAAATAGCAGAGGATATTATTGAAAATTGGCAGAATCCAGAACCCAAGAATTTAGTAGATATTATATGTTATATTCTTGTACCACCTTCCATAAAAATATCTATCTACAATAAATTCAAGCCCCTTTTCGGCGAATCAGAAAGAGTAGGGATATTGAAGAGGTGTGATGGATGCGGGCAAGCTCCACCTGAAATTGTAGGGGATATGATCGATAATTGGGAAAATCCAGAGCATAAGAGCCTAATGACCATACTTTGCTGGTCGTCCAGTTTCTCTGTCAAGAAGCCTGTTTACCGTAGATTTAAACATTTACTCACTCTCGACGACAAAAAATGGTTGTTGGATCGGGATGATACACCCTCTGAAATTAAGGAGGATATCGCGTCAAGTCTCTAATACTAAAACAATGATGCATATAGGGGTTCTGTTGTAAAACAGATCCCTTTTTTATTTCAATTTAAAAGGCCTCGCTCGAAAGCGAAGCCCTCTCAACTACTATGAAACAGTTAACCCGGTTTGATTGTTAACACGAAAGGAGGAGTCTGTTCTGGTCGTTTGGGTAAAACTGTTTACAACAGTTGATTTTTTATTCAAAAGAACTTGATTATTTTAAATATAAAATTTATTTTTTATCTTCAATTTCTTTCAAAATTTGAGCAATAAATTTCTTTTTTGATATTTTAACCACTTTTTCTTCGCCACGGATACGAACGTGTAAATCTTTACTTTCCATTTCTTTGTCGCCGATGACTAGCATATACGGAATTTTTTCTTTGATAGCCTTGCGAATTTTATTGCCCACAGTTTCATTGGCTAAATCTAATTCAACTTGCAAACCGGCTTGCCTAAATTCTTCGGCTAATTGTTGGCAATGTTTTTCGTGAGTTTCGCCAACGTTAATTATTTTAATTTGGACAGGAGAGAGCCAAATAGGTAGAGCACCAGCGTAGTGTTCAATTAAAACACCAATAAATCGCTCCACACTGCCTAAAATAGTTCGATGTAACATAACTGGTCGTTGTTCTTGGCCGTCAGAATTAGTATAAGTTAAATCAAATTTTTCTGGCATTTGGAAGTCAAGTTGAATTGTACCACATTGCCAAGAACGACCCAAAGCGTCTTCTAAATGAAAATCGATTTTGGGACCATAAAAAGCGCCATCGCCTTCATTAATTTTATAATCTTGACCAGTTTGGTCTAAAACTTGCTTTAGAGTTTTTTCAGCCAATTCCCAAATTTTAGGATCACCCATAGCTTTGTCGGGTTTGGTTGAAAGTTCAATACGATATTTAAAATTAAAAGTTGAATAAACTTGATGCATAAAATCGAGCAGGTTTTTAATTTCAGCTTGGATTTGTTCTTGAGTACAATAGATATGAGCATCATCTTGAGTAAAACAGCGGACTCTAAATAGTCCCGATAAAACCCCTGATAACTCATGACGATGAACTAAGCCAAATTCACCGGCACGAATTGGCAATTCACGATAGGAATGTTTGGTGTTTTTGTAAATTAAAATATTACCCGGACAATTCATCGGTTTAACGGCAAAATCTTGATCATCAATTTTAGTAAAGTACATATTTTCTGCATAGTGATCCCAATGACCAGATTGAAGCCATAAGTCTTTATTTAAAATAATTGGTGTTTTATTAATTTCATAATTTCTTTGACGCATTAAGTCGCTAACCCAATCAACTAATTTTTGCCAAATATAATTGCCTTTGTTGTGCCAAAAGGGCATGCCGGGAGCTTGTGATTGAAAAGAAAACAAATCTAGTTCCTGTCCTAACTTGCGATGATCTCTTTTAATAGCTTCTTGGCGAAGAATTAAAAATTCATCAAGCTGTTGTTGATTTTTAAAAGCGAGAGCATAAATACGAGTTAACATGGGTTTATGCTCATCTCCTCGCCAATAAGCGCCGGCTAGTTTATCTAATTTAAAACCAACATTTTTTAAGATTTGAGTTGATTCGATATGTGGACCACGGCAGAGGTCGACAAAATTACCAGTTTTATAAATTGAAACTTGACTTTCGCCCTGACTAACCAAATCATCAATCAGCTCGATTTTATATTTTTGGTTTTTAAAAATTTCTTTAGCTTCTAAAATATTAATTTTTTGTTGTTCGAATTTTAAATTTTCTTTAATTAATTTACGCATTTCTTTTTCAATTGCTGGTAGGTTTTCCGGCGTAATTTTATCTTTAAAATCAAAATCATAATAAAAGCCATCTTCAATAGCTGGACCAATCGCAATTTGAGTATCTGGGTATAATTTCAAAACGGCAGTTGCTAAAATGTGCGCCAAAGAGTGACGAATAATTTCAAGTTGATTGTTTGGTTGTTTGTGCATATATTTTAAATATCTAATAAATTTTCATATTCCATTATTTTTCCACCAGCATCTTTAATATAATATTCTGATTCAATAAATTTACCTTCATTTTCAGGATCTGGAATATAATATTGTTCTAAAGAATAATTTTTAGGCATAGGGGTGGTTCGAATTAATTTTATAGTATGTCCTTCTTGATTATTGAATCTTTGTAACATCGTACCGTTTGTTTGAATAATTTCTGTTTTACAAATAAAACCCTCTGGATCAGAAAAAAGTTTTTTAACGGTTCCATCTTCTTCTACAATTTCTTTGATAATTCTTAGATCAGTATTTGGCTGTTTATTTTGTTCTGGTGAAAAATTTGATGAGTTGAATTTTTCAGGTAATGACATATAATTTTTATGGTTGTTGAATATTAATTTGAATATGATTTTTTAAGCGTGGCACTTGAAAAACCCAAAAGGGTTTAAATTTAATTTCAACTTTATCAATTTGATCATATGACTCAAAATATTTTAGCACGCCCTTTTTAGAAAGTCCAATCAATTTATCTTTATCTAAAATTAAACTATCGGGTTTTAGGGTTATGCCAGCTTGAAGTTGAGTTTTAATTTTGGCAGTTTTAGTTTCAAAATTACAACTTTCTAATTCGTAATTAAAACTATCGCGCTGTAAGTAAAGTTGATGTTGATTGGCGTCAATTTGTTTTTCGAGTTGATTCAAGGTTAAATTAAAGAGTTGATTTTTTTCGATCGCTAAAACCGTTATTCGCATTTCTAAATTAATTTTAAAACCATCACTAGTTTGGCCGGCTTCAGCATCGGTTTGGGTGTTTAAAATTTCTTTTTGGCTAATATTACTAAGTAATTCATAATTAGCTAAATTTTCGACAGCTTGATCTGTTTCTTCAAAAGGGTTACGTTTTTGATTGTTAAAAGTGTCTTCAATTTCATTCATAATCGTTTGATTAAGTTCAGTTTCAAGTTGTTGTTTGGCTTGATCAATGTCCGTTTGTGAAATAATGCCTAATTTTTTTTCACCACCAGCAAGTGCCTCAGAATTAACACCGTAGATTTTGTCTTGCAAATTGGTTCGCAAGCCTGGAATGGTAAAGCGTGTTTTAGCTTTAACTTGATTAGTTGGGCCAGTTTGATCAGAGGAGATCTGAACGGTTAAATTTTGTCCGGCACCTACGGTCACTGTTTCTTCCAACCGATAAAGAATATTGTCGGGTGATAGAAAACGAGTGGTGGCGATGAGCGTTTGATCTTCGGTATGATTATTATAAATTGTGATTTGACCAGTAATTTGAGCTGGTTGAGTTTTTGCTTCTGACGGAAAAAAAGTTTTTTCCAAGCTACGAGTTACAGAAAAAAATTTGCCTTGCAAGGTTAAATCTTGTTGGGTAGAGCTATCGACAATGGTAATTTGTGGTTCAGCTTGAATATTTTGTTGGCTAGGTGTTAAGGTGATATCGGCGCGCGCTAGAGTAAAATTAACAATTAATAAAATCAAAACAAGAGTGGCCACAATAAAACTTAAAGCAATGGCTTTATAAATGTTGCGAGTCCTGTTTTGATTAGGATTTTTTTTATCTTTATCTTTATTTTTTGAATTTTGAGAAGCCATATTTTTTATTTTATAAATTATGATTAAAATTAATAAGTATAAAAACTATTATAGCTTACTGCCCAGCCAGATTGATTGGCGTATTTAAAGCCATTGTTGGCTGGTGGTTGAAGGGAAAGAATGGTTTTAAGAGAGCTGTCTGGATCATCGGGTTCAATTTTTTTAGCTTCAGCGACAATAACTTTTTTAGTGCCATCCTTGTCAGAAACCTTGCCAATAATAGCCAGGGTTTTTTCTTCTTCCCAAAGATTTTTATTATTATTATAAACATCTGGGAAGACGATTACCTCTAAACTGCCACTCGAATCTTCAATTTTAACAAATAACATTGTTTTATTGTTCGAGGTAATAATTTTTTTTATTTTAGTCACTACGCCAATAATTTTAATATAGCTTTTTGTTTTTTGCTCTTCAATCATAGAACAACTGACAATGTCTTTTTGGGCTATTTCAAAAACTTTTTTTAGGGGATGTTCTGAAACGTACAAACCCAAAAGATTTTTTTCCCATGACAATTTTTCTTTGCGAGTCGCTGGTCGAGCTGATTTTAATTTTAAATTTGGTTCAGTGTTATTTACGGGCAAAACACCAAACAGACTTTTTTGGCCATTAATTTTTTCCTTTTGAATATTACGCACAAAGTTAAGTAAATTTTCAATATTTTCCAACAATTGATTGCGTTCGCCAAAATTATCTAAAGCGCCAGATTTAATCAAACTTTCTAATGATTTTTTATTTAGATCTTTACTTTGAACGCGTTTTAAAAAGTCGGTTAAATTTTGATATAAACCATTGGTTTTTCTTTCTTTAATAATAATATCAACGATAGTTGAACCAACATTTTTAATGGCTAAAAGTCCAAAGCGAATGGTTGGATTTTCGGTACCAACAACGACAGTAAAATTTTTAAAACTTTCATTAATATCTGGCGGAAGAACTTCAATGCCCATGTTTTTACATTCTTCAATTTCAATAGCAACTCGATCACTATCATTTTCATCGGCGGTTAAAAGAGAAGCCATAAATTCAACCGGAAAATTAGCCTTTAAATAAGCTGTTTGATAGGCGATAGTGGCATAAGAGGTTGCATGGGCTTTATTAAAACCATAACCAGCAAAGGGTTCAATAAATTCAAAAATTTTTAAAGCTGTTTCTTTTTTAATATTATTTTTGACACAACCTTTAACAAATTTATCTTTTTGTTGTTTTAAAAGTTCAGCAATTTTTTTACCGACAGCTTTACGTAAAATATCAGCTTCGCCAAGAGTAAAGCCGGCTAAATCGCGGGCGATTTGTAAAACTTGTTCTTGGTAGACTGCAATGCCGTAAGTTTTATCTAAAATAGGTTTTAATTTAGGATGTAAATAAGTAGCTTGACGTTTGCCATGTTTACCATTGATATAATCTGGAATAAATTGCATCGGTCCAGGTCGATAGAGAGCGACCATAGCAATAATATCATCCATATTGGTTGGCTTCAACGTTTTTAAATATCGTTTCATGCCGGAACTTTCTAGCTGAAAAACGCCGGTAGTTTGTCCGTCTTGTAAAAGGCGATAAGTTTTTAAATCTTCTAAAGATAAAGTTTCTAAATTGATTTTTTGATCCTGAGTTTTATCAATAATTTCAAGACAATTTTCAATTAAGGTTAAATTTTTTAAACCCAAGAAATCCATTTTTAACAGACCTAAAGATTCAACACATATCATGTCGTATTGCGAGACAATAGTCTCGTCACCTCGCGAGGCAATTTGTAATGGGACATAATGATCAAGGGGTTCACGGGTAATTAAAACCCCACAGGCATGAGTCGAAGCGTGTCGAGCGACACCTTCTAATTTTTGAGCCATGTCGAGAATTTTTTTAGCATCATCATTGGAATTATATAATTCCTTAAGTTCAGTCACTTTGGTTAGAGCATCTTTTAAATTAGTGAATTGAGGAATTAATTTAGCAAGTTTATCGCAAAAACTATAACTAAAATCTAAAACGCGACCAACGTCGCGAACGGCTGCTCGAGCGGCCATAGTACCAAAAGTAATAATTTGGCTGACATGATCTTTGCCATATTTATTTTCAACATAGCTAACAACTTCATTGCGTCGCGTATCGGCAAAATCTAAGTCAATATCAGGCATGGAAATTCTTTCTGGATTTAAAAATCTTTCAAAAACTAAATCGTATTTTAAGGGATCGATTTCGGTGATATTAGTTAAATAAGAGACGATTGAACCAGCAGCTGAACCGCGACCAGGCCCAACTACGATGTTATTTTTTTTGGCCCAGTTGACAAAGTCTTGAACAATTAAAAAATAAGAAGCATAGCCGGTTTTTTTGATAATTTCCAATTCATATTTTAAACGCTCTTGAATCTGTTTTTCTAAGTCACTTGGTTTTTTTTTATCTTCAGCGATTTCTTTTTCGTAGCGAATCAGGGGATAGCGTTGTACAATGTTTTGTTGGCAAATATCAGTTAAATATTCATCAGCAGTTTTATCGTTTGGAACTTCGAAATAAGGTAATTTAATTTCGCCCAATTCAATTTTTAAATCACACATTTTAGCAATCTTGACTGAATTTTCAATAACTTCTGGGTGATCCTTAAAACCTTCAATCATATTATGTGGCGAACGGAAAGACAAATCGTGATCCATTAAATTCATTCGATCAAGATCTTGTTTTTTCTTTTTGGTTTGCATGCACAAAAGAATGTCTTGAGCTTCGGCATCATGAGAATTGACATAATGAACGTCGTTGGTGGCAACGACTGGGATATGATTTTTTTTGGCAATTTCAAAAATAAAATTATTAACCTTTTCTTGATCTTGATTGCCGGAATGGTGTTGGACTTCTAAATAAAAATTATTAGCGCCAAAAAGCTTTTGATATTTTAAAGCTAATTTTTCGGCTTGCGAAAGTTGATTTTCTAAAATGGCTTGGGGAATTTCACCTTGAATACAAGCGGATAAAGCAATTAAACCTTCGTGATATTTTTCTAAAAGTTCCCAGTCAATACGTGGTTTATAATAAAAACCTTCCAAATGGGCGATGGAAGTTAATTTAATTAAATTTTGATAGCCTTGTTGGTTTTTAGCTAACAAAATTAGATGATAAGGTTTTTCATCAAGTTTGGCTCTTTTTTTATCTAAACCATTGCGAGCTAGATAAGCTTCAACGCCAATAATTGGTTTAATGCCAGCAGCTGTCGCTTTTTTATAAAATTCAATCACGCCATACATAACCCCATGATCAGTTAGGGCTAAAGCTGGCATGTTGTATTCTTGAGCCTGAGCAATTAAATCGTCTAATTTACCTAGACCATCAAGAAGACTATAATGCGAGTGGACATGTAGGTGAACAAACTCCATAATTATTTTTTCTTTTTGTTGGTGGTTTTAGTTTTTTTGTCTTTTTGTTCCTCAGAATTAGTAAATTTTTTAATCAAGGGCACGATTTGTTTAACAGTTTCCGCGACTACGGTAAAGGGCACAGCAATACGTTCAATTTTATTTTTGACGGTTTTGATTAAGTCACTAACTTCATAGACGCGCTCTTTAACGGTTTGAAAAATTTCTTTGGTGGTTTTGATGGTAATTAAAAAATAATATAAAGTCCAACACATAAAAATGGTTAGCCATAAAACACAAAAAGCAATGACTAAATATAAAACGTCTTTGCTAGTTTCTAACATAGGTTTATTTTTTAAAAATTAATTATATTTTATTATAGCATATAAACATTTAAACGCACAAACTTAAAAAATAGAGAAACAGAATATATTAGAATGTAAAAACGTAATTTTTATTTTTGTCATCTCGACCCGCCGATTCGGCAGGGAGAGATCCCTTGAATTTATTTTTACAGTTAGTTTTTTTTTGTTTTTTAATAACAACGTTGAAAGGATCTTTCAGTCACTACCGTTTCTTTGAAATGACAAGTCTCAATAGATTTTTTAGTCCATCGGTTTGGTAGGGATTTACAATGGCACTTATTTAAGGTGTCATGCTGAACTTGTTTCAGCATCTGTTGATACTCACAATGTTGATTTTTAATTGAAATACTTCACTTGATTCCAGATCCCGAAATAAATTCAGGATAACAAAAATAATTTAGGATGACAAAACCTTGTGTATCTTTGAATCTTATCCCTCGAGTTTTTGTAATTCAGAGAATTTTATTTTATTATCTTGTTTTCGTCTTAATTTTTTAGTATAATATTGAATAAGTTTTAAAAAATAAAAAAATAAAAAATGCCACAAATTTTAAATTTAGCTATTTTGGGCCCTCCGGGAGCTGGTAAGGGAACACAGGCCAACTTATTAGAAAAAAAATTTAAATTAGCTCACATTGAAACCGGCGACATTTTAAGAGAACGAGCTCAAAAAAAAGACAAATTAGGTCGTGAGATTCAACAAACCATGCTTGAAGGAAAATTAGTTTCAAGTGATTTATTAATGAAAACAATCGACAAATATATAAAAAAAATATCTAAGAAAAAAGGCATTTTATTAGACGGAACACCTAGAAAATTAAGTCAAGCCAAAGATTTAGATAAATTATTTAAAAAGCATCAACGAGAATTAAGTAAATTTATTTTTTTAGATATTGATCAAAAAACAAGCGTTAAACGTTTATTAAAAAGACGAGTTTGTTTAAAGTGCGACAAATCTTTTATTTTAGGTCAAACTTTAAAAAAAACAGCTAAAAACTGTCCAATCTGTGGTGGTAAAATTTTTCAACGACCAGATGATAATCCAGCTAGTTTAAAAAAACGTTGGCAGGTTTTTAGTCGAGAAACTCGACCGGTGATGGCTTATTTTAAAAAACAAAATAAGTTAATACTAATTAATGGAGAACAAACCATAAAGGAAGTTCATCAAAATATTATTAAACAATTAAAAACATAAAATGATTATTTTAAAAACTCCTCAAGAAATTGAAATTTTAAAACAAGGTGGTCAGATTTTACATCGAATTTTACGTGAGGTGGCTAAAAAGGTTAAGTCTGGGATTTCAACGTGGGAATTGAATGATATAGCTGAGAATCTAATCCAACAAGCCGGAGCTGAACCAAGCTTTAAAAATTATGAAGGTTATCCAGCAAGTTTATGCGTGTCGGTTAACGATCATGTCGTCCATGGTATTCCTAGCCGAGATAAAATTATTCAATCAGGCGATATTGTGGGTTTAGATTTGGGTATTTGGTATCAAGGTTTATGCACCGATACAGCAATCACAATTGGTGTTGATCACATTAATAAAGTCGCCAAAAAATTAATTAAAGTTACTCGTAAATCCCTAGAATTAGGTATTAAACAGGCCAAACCGGGTAGAACGTTAGGTGATATTGGCGCGACCATACAAAATTATGTTGAAAAAAACGGTTTTTCAGTAGTTAAACAATTGGCGGGACATGGCGTTGGTAGACAAGTGCATGAAGATCCGCGCGTATTAAATTTTGGCCAATCCGGCCGAGGAGAAATTTTAAAACCCGGGATGGTAATCGCCATAGAACCCATGGTAAATGTTGGTGGTTATCAAGTTGAGACACTAGATGATCAGTGGACGGTTGCAACGAAAGATGGTAGTTGGTCAGCCCATTTTGAGCACACCATCGCTATTACCGAAAGAGGTAATCAAATTTTAACTTAAATTTATGTCAAAAATTTTAGCCATTGATTACGGCACACAGAATATCGGTTTAGCCATTGGGAGCACTGAAAAAAAATTAGCCTTACCTTTGAAAATTATACAAAATAAATCTTTAAATTTAGTGATCGAAGAGATTGAAAATATTTGTCAGTTGGAAGGAGTAAAAAAAATAATTATTGGTTTGCCGGTGTCTATGCAAGGTAAAAAAACAGATATGACTTTAAAAGTAGAAAATTTTATTCATTATTTATCTCAAAAAATAAATTTAGATTTAGAAACAGTTGATGAAAGATTTTCTACGAAAGAAGTAGCTAAGCAATTTCAACAAGTTGATTTTAAAAACAAAAAAGACGCGGCGGCCGCGGCTTTAATTTTACAAACGTATTTAGATAAAAATAAATAAATATTTGTCATCCTTGAGTGAAACGAAGTGGAACGATAGGATCCTGCTGAGTATACAAAAATATTTTGAACGCTAATTTGTTACCTGCCTACCAGCAGGCAGGATCCAGGGTTAGTAACACTAAATATTGATTTAAGAATGAAATTGTAAATACCTCACCTTCTCTTGTAACCAAAAGAAGCAAAAGTTTTGGTGGCTCGAACTCCCCGTCGAATCGGCGGGTCGGTCTCACCCCCTAGACCCCTGGTCCGGATTTAGATGAATTTTATTTTTATTAAAAATTAGATATTAGAAATTAGAAATTTTATTATTATGTCTTATTTTTTAGCTTTTATTTCCAGTTTTGGTTTAGCTGTAATCTCAACTTGGTTAATCAGAAAATTAGCTTTAAAGTTAAAAATAGTTGACCGGGCCAGTACAGCTCCAGAGCGCAAAATTCATCAAGGTGCTAAGCCACTTTTAGGCGGTTTAGCGGTTTTTTTAAGCATGGCGGTGGTTGCTGGTTTTTTTGTTTTCAAAACTGATTTAATTTTAAACCAAAGTATTGCAACTAAAAATTTAATTGGGGTTTTAATCGCCAGCATTTTAATTATGATTGGTGGTATTTTGGATGACAAATTTAATTTAAAACCTTGGCAACAAATTCTATGGCCAGTTTTAGCTACTATAATTGTGATAGCTAGTGGCGTGGGAATTAAATATATTACCAATCCTTTGGGGGGATTAATTTATTTTGATAGTTGGAAAATTGAGCTTTTTAGATTTAATGGTTTGCCGTATTATTTTACAGTTTGGTCCGATATCTTTACCTTTTTTTGGTTGATGGTTATGATGTATACGACTAAATTTTTAGACGGTTTAGATGGTTTAGTTTCGGGTATAAGTGGTATTGGTGGCTTGGCGATTGCTGGTTTATGTTTAGCTACGGCTTGGTACCAGCCAGAGGTGGCCATTTTAGCCTTAATTTTTAGTGGGGCGTGTGCAGGCTTTTTGGTTTTAAACTGGCATCCAGCCAAAATATTTTTAGGCGAGAGTGGCAGTTTGTGGTGTGGTTTTATGCTAGGTATTTTAGCCATTATTGCTGGCGGTAAGATCGCCACAGCGGTTTTAGTTTTAGGTATTCCAATTTTAGATTTAGCTTGGGTAATTTTACGTCGTTTGATTAGTGAGCACAAAGCGCCGTGGTTGGGAGATAATAAACATTTACATTTTAGACTATTAGATATGGGTTTAACACAGCCACAGGTAGTTTTATTTTTATACTTGATCAGTTTAATTTTTGGTGGAATAAGTTTATTTTTACATTCTTTTGGTAAATTAATTGCTTTGGGAATGATGTTGTTGGTGATGTTAATTTTAGCTATAATTTTAATTAGAAAAAATCACTGGAAAAATATAGAAACTTAAAATTTAAAAATAAAAAAAATAAAAAAATAAAAAAAACACCGTCCTAAGAGGGCGGTGTTGATGCTTTTTCAACTGTACAGACAGTAGAGGTGCTTATTTCTGGACGATTGGGATTGAGAATTGAATCGGCCTTTTCGATGGCTCTTTGATGGTGTCGTGCGATGACGTCGTCGGGAATACCGAATCGCACAAGTCTATCGCGATGCCGTTGAATAATATGAGGACTTTTTCCCTTAATAATTGCTCGACGATAGAACCAAGGGCCCCATTTCTCTCTAAAACTAATTAGAGTCACAACAATAGCCAAAGCAGAGATTAATGCAATGAAAAGAATAACAGCGGCGAAATCCATTTCATCTCCTTTTTTAATGTTTATTTTTTTAAAACAGATAGGGGAGTTGTAATAATATTTTTTCCCCATTTTAATGAGCGTGTCCCTCCTGATTATTTTTTAAAATTAAATTTAATATTCCATTATAAATTTTTTTAAAAAAAATGTCAATATCTCTTGACTTAAAATTAAATATAATTTACAATAAAGTAATTATTATTAATTTTATAAAAACATGTTAGCAATTATTAAAACAGGTGGTAAACAATACAAAGTTGAAAAAGGTACTGTCTTAAAAATTGAAAAAATAGACAAAAAACCTGGCTCCAAAATTATTTTTAAAGACGTTTTGTTATACGCCGATAGTAAGGACTTTAAAGTCGGTCAACCTATTTTAAAAGAAGTTAAGGTTGAGGGAGAGATTTTAGAACAAGGTAGAGATAAAAAAGTTAAGGTGGTTAAGTATAAGCCTAAAGTTAGATATTATAAAACAGCTGGTCATCGACAAGAATATACCGAAATTAAAATTACCGCTATTAGTTTGGCTTAAAAATTATTATCAATTATAAAAAAAGAATCAGCTTAATTGGTTGGTTCTTTTTTTGTAAACAAAAAAGGGGACAAAGCCCCTTTTAAATTAAAAATTCATCTAAAACTTAAACTTCTCGTCTGTCCTTCAATGCATCGGCCAGGGTGATTTCATCTGCGTAATCAAGATCGCTACCAACTGGCAAGCCTCGAGCTAGGCGCGTAATTTTTATTTTAAAAGGACTTAGAATTTTTTTCAAATATAATAAAGTGGTTTCACCTTCCATATCGGGATTAAAGGCAGTAATAATTTCTTTAATTTTATTATTTTTAATGCGTTGTATGAGTTGGTGAATATTTAATTTTTCTGGAGTAACGCCTTGACTGGGATTAATAGTTCCACCGAGCACATGATAAATTCCTTGAAATTGACGTGTTTTTTCTATAGCTCTTAAATCTTGAGGAGTAGCAACAACACAGATAATTTGGTGGTCGCGTTTTTTATCAGCACAAAGATCACACGGATCAGTCTCAGAAAAATTTAAACAAATTGAACAGGTGGTAATTTTATTTTTTAACTCTCGGATGTATTGACCTAAATTTTCCAACTCTTGATTGTTTAAAGTTAATAAATAAAAAACAAACCGTTCTGAGGTTTTAGATCCAATGCCGGGAAATTTATTAAACTCTTCAATTAATTTTTGGATAGCTGAAGAATAATCCATAATTAAAAAGGTAAATTAATCATTGATTTAGCTTTGTCGGCCATTAATTTTTGAACATTATTAATTGCTTGATTAATTAAATCAATTAGATATTTTTGATTATCTTCAAAAGATAACTCAGGATTAAGTTGTAAATCAATAATTTTTTGATCTCCGGTGATAGTTAATTTTAAGCCATGATTTTCAACTTGAATTTTTTCTTGAGCTAATTCATTTTTCATGCGTTGAGCTTGGCTTTGAAGATTTTGTAGTTGTTTTAATTTATCAAACATAAAAATTAAATTTTAAAAATTAATCTGGGTAGTAAATTCTTCTGAAAAATTTTCATCAAGATCGGGGACGGTTTCTCCGGAACGTTCCAAGTTTCTAAAACTAGCAGTATTACTGTCAAAATAAAGTTGAATAGCACCGGTCGGTCCATTACGGTGTTTAGCGATAAAAATATCAGCGATGTTTTTACGATCAGTCTCGCGTTTGTACATTTCTTCACGATAAATAAACATAACCAAATCAGCATCTTGTTCAATTGAACCAGATTCTCTTAAATCAGCTAATTTGGGAATAGGCGGGTGGCGTGATTCAACTGCCCTCGACAATTGAGACAAGGCTAAAACTGGAATATCAAGTTCGCGAGCAATAGCCTTTAAACCCCGTGAAATGTCAGAAACTTCTTGAACACGACCGGAATTATATAAACGATCGCCCTCCATTAATTGTAAGTAATCAATAATTAAAACACCTAAACCATGTTCAGCTTGTAAGCGTCGAGCGCGCGTGCGGATTTGCATAATATTAGCCATAGCCGAATCATCAATATAAACTGGTGCATCTGATAAAACGCCCAAAGCTTGACCAATGCGAGGAAATTCATCATCTTCTTTTTTGGTTGACAAATGACCAGTACGCATTTTCCAGAGATTAACATTAGCTTGGGAACAAATCAAACGATCAGTGATGGAATCTTTTGACATTTCTAAACTAAAAATACCAACCGGTGTTTTAGTGTTAACGGCAATGTTGCGAGCCATATCTAAAGCGAGACTGGTTTTACCCATACTGGGGCGAGCAGCCAAAATAATTAAATCAGATTTTTGTAAACCAGCGATAACATTATCTAAATCAGAAAAGCCAGTTGGCAAGCCTTTAATTTTACCGCCACCTTTATGGAGTTCATCAATGCGATCAAAAGCTTCATTTAAAGTATCTTTCAAAGAAGTAAAAGCTTGGGTTTGATGTTGTTGTGAAACACTGAAAACTTTTTTTTCAGCTTCGTCTAAAATTTTATCCGCGTCTTCTTCTTCTTGATAAGCCAATTCATTAATATCAGCTGCAGCATGAATTAAACGACGTAGGGTAGCTTTTTTTTGAATAATTTGAGCATAAGTACTTACATGGCTAGCAGTTGGTACGCTATTAGCCAGGCTAGCTAAATAACTGCGACCACCGATGGTTTTTAATTCTTGACGTTCGGTTAGTCGATTGGTTAAACTGACCACATCGATAGGTTCTCTGTTTCTGTATAAATCTAACATGGCCTCATAAATTGATCGATGAGTATCTTTATAAAAATCAGTTGGCATTAAAGAGTCAGCTATTTTAATAATAGCTTCTTTGTCAATCAAGAGAGAGCCAAGCACTGATTGTTCGACTTCAATATTTTGCGGTGGAATTTTTTCTTTAATTTCTTTAGCCATATTTTATGTGTGTATTTATAGTTTAATCTAAATTTGAAATTTAAACAAATTAATCTCTCCACATTTTATCCACTTGTGTTTTAAATTTATAATTTTAAACTTTTAAACTTGATTTAATTTTTAAAACTTGCTAAAATATTTTAAACAGTTTATAATTAAAAATTATGTCATCAGATAAACCACAATTAGTTCATGGTTATCAAGTAATGGGTGATGAGGCTGGTATTAAGGCTTTAGAAAAATTTGAGCGAAGTGAAGCGGAAGTTTTTTTTGATTATGCCCGCGAAGAAAGATATGTTAAATTTGAATATGATCGGATGAATTTTACTCTAGAAAAGCAAGGTGATGTTTATCAAGTGACTAAACGGAGTTCAGGGTGGTTTTAGATAGTAGTTTAGATATAATAATTGAAAATTAAAAGTTGATATTTTAAATTCATAATTAAGCCCCTATAGCTCAGTGGTAGATCCGCCAGCCGGCGGACTTTAAGCAGACGATCCAGAGCTATTAATTTATTCATTTTCATTTAAATTCATAATTAAGCCCCTATAGCTCAGTGGTAGATCCGCCAGCCGGCGGACTTTAAGCAGACGATCCAGAGCTATTAATTTATTCATTTTCATTTAAATTCATAATTAAGCCCCTATAGCTC
>JAQWAS010000002.1:0-3338 GCA_028707495.1 Patescibacteria group bacterium | reverse complement strand
AGTGGTAGAGCAGCTGCCTTTTAAGCAGACGATCCAGGTCCGATTCCTGGTGGGGGCATTTTTAAAAAACGCACCTATGTTTTATGTTTATGTTATTTTTAACACATGTAAGAAAAAGTTTTATATAGGTCAAACTCAAAATTTATCAGAAAGATTAAAAAGGCATAATAATATTTTAAAAAATAAATCAACTTCTTATACTAGTAAAAATTCTGGGAGATGGACATTAATTTATACAGAAGGTTTTAATACTAGATTAGAAGTTGTGAAGCGTGAAAAAGAATTAAAAAGTTTCAGGGGTCGTCAATTTATAAAAGAAATAATATTTCAAAAATATAGCTCAGTAGTAGATCCGCCAGCTGGCGGACTTTAAGCAGACGATCCAGGTCCGATTCCTGGTGGGGTCACCAAAATAACTTACAACTTATAACTTATAACAATTAACGTTTGCAAAATTCATCTTGATGAATTTTTTTATTTTTTAGAAAAGTGTTATAATATAAATGAGACTTATTTTTACAACAATATTTTTTCTGTCATTGCGAGGAGAGTAGCGACGAAGCAATCCCGATGATTGGCGAATAGGGCATTGGTTTAACGGTCATACTGATTCTGAAATAAATAATGTCATGCTGAACTTGTTTCAGCATCTGTGATCATGTTGAGCGTTTTATTTAACATAGACGTTTTGAGCGCTAACAGATCCTGAAATAAATTCAGGATGACAAAAAAAAGAGAAGTGTCATGCTAAATTTATTTCAACATCTGTGGTTGGGTTAGTCATGTTGTTAGAAGTAGACGTTTTAAGTGTTTACAGATTCTGAAACAAGTTCAGAATGACAGCTAAGTTCAGGATGACAAAAAAAGAGAAGTGTCATGCTAAATTTATTTCAGCATCTGCGGTCGCAACAACAAACATCTTGGATTTTCATTCAAAATAAGATATAATATAAGAATGCTAACTCAAAACAAAAAACAATTTAAAGCCAGAATGAAAAAAAGTCTATCTATCCTAGTCCTATGCTTTTTGGTTTCATCAATCGTGCTGACTATGATAATCGCCCAACCCTGGCAAGTCAGACCCGCCAATGCCGCAGTCATCACTTTCCCCGACGCCAACTTGGAGGCCGCAGTGCGCGATGCCATCGCCAAACCAACTGGTGATATTTATGATACTGATGTTAATGGACTAACAACATTTGACGCTTCGGGTAGAAGTATTAGTAATATAACTGGAATGGAATATTTTACGAGTTTAACTAGTCTTCATTTGGGCTCCAACCAAATCTCTGATATCTCTCCTTTATCCGCTTTGACTTCATTAACTCAAATTGATTTATGGTCTAACCAAATCTCTAATCTCTCTTCCTTGTCCGGCTTAACTTCATTGACTAGCCTTGAATTAAGCTACAATCAAATCTCTAATCTCGCTCTTTTGTCTAGCTTAACTTTATTGCCCTATCTTCGTTTATACGGTAATCAAATTTCCGACATCACTCCTTTATCTTCCCTAACTTCATTGACTGTCCTTGAATTAGGCTCCAATCAAATTTCCAATCTTACTGGACTATCTACCCTAACTTCATTAACTAATCTTGGTTTAGGTTTCAACGAAATTTCCGACATCTCTCCTTTATCCACGCTAACTTCGTTAACTTGGCTTGATTTGCAAACCAACTCTATCTCCGACATTTCCGCCTTATCTTCTTTAACTAATTTAACTTGGCTTAATTTATCCTATAGTTCAGTCTCAGACATCTCAGCTTTATCAGGTTTAATCAATTTAAGTAACCTTAATTTAGGAATGAGTTTAGTATCAGACATATCTCCTTTAGCAAACTTAATTTCATTAAATGAATTTTGGTTATTTTATACTTTAGTTTCCGACATCTCCGCCTTGGAAAATTTGCTTGCATTAACTTTCGCATATTTAGATAGCAACCAAATTTCAGATATCTCACCCTTATTAAATTTAACAAATTTAAATGGGCTTTATTTACGTTCTAATTTAATTGACATCGACCCCACCAGTCCAACATCTCAGAAAAATATTTTAGAAACTATTGATGGTTGGGCGACGCACGTGATATATGAAAATCAATACGAGGCCTTTTGTTCCGACGGTTACGACAACGACCAAGATGGCGATATTGACACAGCCGACAGCAATTGTGAGTTGCCTAGCACGTTGAAAACCAATGGCTCAGTCAGTCCAGTTAACGTGGTGACGACTAACCCAGATTTTACAGCTCAATACAATGATTTTTTAGGTTCAAGTCAATACGCTCAGTCATATCAAATTCAAGTCATTGAAAATGGTGGCGATTTTAGTTCACCTCTGTGGGATAGCGGTCAGGTTGATTTAGATAGCTATCCACCCGGTCTAGCAGAGGAGAGTGTTAGCGAAGATATTCCCTATGGAGGTAGCGCCTTGGCTCTTGATGGCACTCAATACAATTGGCGTGTGCGTTTTTATAGTGCGATTGGTAGCATCTCAGCTTGGAGCGATGGCACATCGTCTTTTACCATGCAAGATATCCCCACCGATCCCAGCGGGTGTTCAGCTTCACGCGTCAGCGACGTTGAATTCAATGTGTCATGGTCAGACAATTCAACCTATGAAGACGGTTTTGTCGTTCAACGCAATACCAACAGCTCAGGTAGCTATGCTGGTTGGCAAACCATTGGCACAGTTAGTAGCAATACAACTAGTTTTGTAGATAACAGTACTAACAACCCAGCTGATCCACCTCAAACAGATGAAAAATATCAATACCGTGTTTATGCTTACAACACAGCTGGCAATTCAGGTTACAGCACTGATGCAATTGAACACTACACCACCCCCGACGCCCCAACCGAGGTCGCTGGTAATTACGTCTCTGATAGTCAATTTTCCATTGGTTACACTGACAACGCTGGCGCAGAGGACACGCATCATTTTAATCGATGCACTGGCGCTAATTGCGACAGCGCCACCTATGAAACAGATTTAAGCACGACCGAGAGTTCGCCAATGACTGATAGCTCTGGTCTAAGTATTGATGAAAAATATCGTTGGCAAGCTCGTTCAGAAACACCCACTCTGTTGTATTCCAGTTATGGCTATTCTAACTATGAATACACCACTCCAAGCGCGCCAAGTGATGTCGTCGCGACTTATGTTTCAGACAATGAGATTGGTTTAACTTGGGCTGACAATTCAACCTACGAAGATGGCTTTAGAATTGAGGTCTCAACTGATGCTGGCGCTTATGAAGAAATCAGCCCCGGCGTGAATACGGTTGGTGCAGGTATTACGACTTACAATTTTACTGGTGCAGATACCAATCACAAAT